>CANFYD010000265.1 GCA_947450745.1 Burkholderiales bacterium | reverse complement strand
TGACTTCTTCCAGCGCCGCTTGCTCAGTCTGGTCGATACCTCCGCCGCCAACTGGACTTACAAGCCGCTGGCCGACGGCAGCAAGCCGGTCGGTGCGGCCGCCCTGGCCGAGTTCCAGCGCGCCAGCCGCATCCGCGAGGTGTTCTTCCGCAGCGGCGGCAAGCAGCCGGCGATGAGGATCGAGCTGCGGGTGGCCGAAATGGACCCGGGCTTGAAGGAGTTGCTGCTGGATGTGGACGGGCAGGTGCAGAAGTTGACGGCTGGCGGGCAGTCGATTGCCGTCAGTTGGCCGAGCCAGCGGTTGGCGGCCCAGATCAAGCTCGGCAGCGCAGCGGCCGGTGCCGCGCCGCCGCTGCTGTTCGAGGGGCCGTGGGCGCTGTTCCGTCTGTTCGACCGCTTCGGTGTCGAGCCGTCTGCGGTGCCCGAGAAGTTCAGCCTGCCGGTGCTGCTGGACGGCAAGAAGGCGCGCATCGAGGTGATCGCGGCCAGCGTCTTCAACCCGTTCCAGCTCAAAGAGATCAAGCAGTTCCGCTGCCCGGCGGCGCTGTGAATTTCGGCGCAACAGACCCAGCCGCCGTGCTCCCCGGCTGGTTTGGCAAGCTGCCGTCGCTGGGTGATTTCGCCTCGCGCCGGCTCGATCCGGCCTTCATCGAGTGCTGGGATGACTGGCTGGCGCAAGGCCTGCAGACCCTGCGTCAACAACAGCCCGATGCCTGGCTGGACGCTTATTTGCAGGCCCCGAGCTGGTGCTTTTTGCTGATGCCGGGCAGCTTGCCCGGCGCGCTGGGCCCGTTGGGGCGCTTGGCCTGGGCCGGTGTGCTGATGCCCTCGGTGGACCGGGTCGGGCGCTACTTCCCGTTCACGCTGGCATTGCCGCTGACAGTGCTGTCCAGCTCGGAGGCGCGCTTGCAAACGCTTTTGCCTGCGCATGTGCAAGTGCTCTGGCCTTGGTTGGCGCGGCTCGACGACTTGGCCGCCGAGGCCTTGCAAGACGACTGGACGGTGGAGCAAGTGGAGGCAGAACTGGCGCGCTTGGGCGGGCTTGAGTGGGCGGGGGCCGCAGCGCTAGCAAGCCCGGCCAGCAGCTTGCCACCGCTGCCGCTGCCGCCGGGCCAAGCGCTGGAGCTGGCGGCAGGCTCTGCAGCCGAGACCTCGGCGCTATGGACAGCACCGGCCGCCGGCCGTTCCTACTGGCTGGCCGGCGCGGCCCAAGGTGGGCCACGCCGCCTGGTTTGCGCCGGTCTGCCCCGCTCAGCCGCCTTGCTGGGTGGGGGGGCAGGCCGAGTGGCTTGACTGCCAAGTGCTCATATCAGCTGGGCTGCTTAGCGCTGTCGCCGGACGGGTGATGGCAGGCGGACAGAGAGATAGCAATGGATATCGAACTTCCGACGCGGTGGAGCGCTCAACCGCAAAATCAAGCGCCAGCGCAACTGCGCTCGATATCAAAAGATGCCGGCGGACCCTGCAGTGGGCACAGTCCGCCGGTGGGGTCGAGTGTGAGCTTCAGCGCTTGATGCGGCGACGCGACGACGTCATGCCCAGTGCGCCAAGCGCCAGCGCGACCAGGGCGTAAGACGAGGGCTCTGGCACGTTTGCCACGTAGATGCCGGCCCAGCTTTCGCCGGTCGCTTCATTCAGCGTGCTGGCGTTGATGGCCAGCCAGCCATTGCGGAAGCCGTCGCGTTCGATACCCAGAGTCGTGATGGTTGCGCCCGCTGGATTTTGAGCATCGACGGCTGCGCCGCTCATCCCGGTTTCCAGGATTGTGAATACGCCATCGCCGAAGTTGCCATACAAGCCGGTTTGGCCGCCGGCCGTCAGCCCCTTGAACACCGCACGCGAGTCGTCCACCGCCACGAAAGCCGAATTGCGCCAGCGCGGTGGCTCGCGGTCGTCGGTGCCGTCGCCGCCGGCATCGTCGGGTGCACCGGAGAAGGTCCAGAACAGCAGGTCATCGAATACCGTCGAACCGCCGCCGTTGGTGCGGGCTTCCATGGATAGCCCGCCAGTCTCTGTATCGACGACAAAGATGCCCTGGTTTTTCAGTACGCCGAAGGTGTAGACACCATCGTTGGCAATGCCGTTGTTGTCCTGCGCCTAGCAGGCGGCCAGCATTGCCGCGTTGCCGTCAGTCGGACACCTCACGGTCACATCGCGGGTTTCGGTACCCCAACCGCCCCAGAAACCCACATGGTTCTTGTCGAACGACAGGCCTTCACCGATTTGCTTGAAGTTCAGCAACTCGCTCAAGCCCTGACCTACATTGACGGCAGTGTCGACGCCGATGCGCACCAGCGACTTCACCGCGTTGAGCGGATCCGACAGTGCGGCCATGAAGATGCCGCCTGCAGTCGGTGCAGCCTCGTTGTCCAGCCCGGTGAAGACCAAGCGTCCATCCGACGCACTCGGCGGTGCGGTCGAGCCGAAGACGAATGAGCTGCCGTCCTGGAAATTGAAGGTGTCGCCGCTGGATGCCACCTTTTTGATTGGCGATGAGCCGCCGTCTGCGACAAGGTCACGGGTGTAAATGCCGGTCTGGCCGCCGTTGACCGGATCAGTCCAATTGCCCTTGAACGCCACGGTGTTGCCGGTCACTGTCGGCCCGCCCGGGAACTGGTCGAACTTCGTTCCTGGCGAGGTGCCAGGAACCGAGTATTGGCTGAAGCCTGGTACCGAGCCCAGCAGGCTCGCGCCCGTGGTCAGCGTACCGGCCGGGTTGGCATAGACGCCGGAAGTGCCGGCCCGAGTGTCCGCGCCGGTGGCGTCGGTGTACTGCCAGACCGGTGTCGATTGGCCTCGGAAGACCACCGTGTCGGCGCGGGCATCGATCCGTGGAAAGGCTGGGAATTCATTGAAGGTTGCCGCCAAGTTGTTGGGGCCTGGCACCAGATTGTTCGGTGTTTTGTTGCTGGCGATGGTGTTGATCGGGTTGCCAGCCGTAGCCATGTCGCGAGTGAAGATGCCGCGCACCGGTTCACCTCCGCCACCCCCGCCGCTGCCGGTGGGCGCTCGGGCGCGGGCGCGGAACGCGACCAAGCCTGCGTCGTTGACCGACGGCTGGTTGTAGCTGAAGAATTTTTCGGTCGTCCCGGCGGGGGCGATGTCAGCGTTGTTTACAACCGTAGCCCAGCTACCGACCAGAGATGCTGTGGCTATTGGCGTGGCGAATATCGCGGCCAAGACAGCGGCGCAGAGAACCGTTTTGGGATTCGAATGACATGTCATGGTGTTGCCCCTCCAAGGGCGTGAGCGACGGGGTTTCTACAGTGCGGTGACCAAGGTCCTGATGCTTGACCAAGCCCTGACAACCGCCGAATCGGAAGTGCAGGTTAGGGCTCCGCATCCCGCCCCCATCCCCCTGAACCGGGGGCAAACCACAGAGCAGACGCTTTGTCGGCAGCAATTCAATTCAATTCGATTGATTGAAATCAATTACCAGGGTGGCATTTATGTCTGTGGCTAATAAGTTATTTCATGAGTATGTGGGCGTGAGGTCAACGAGCCTGAGCCCCGCTGTGTTGTCAAGCGACATCTGCTGCCGTCCACTTGACCTCGCTGCGCATGGCGTTGTTGCTCACGCGACAGCTGACGCTTGTTGTTGACAGCTTGAGCTGGACCGGCCAACCGAACGGCCATGCCGGAAGTCACGTTGTCAATCGAGCTGCCTTGCACTACGCTGCCCACTTCTAAAAATTGGGGTTGCGCATGCGTTTTTATCGTCGGGTTCCTCTTTTGTTGCCGCGCTTATTGCCACTGGCTGCCTTGCTGCTGTCGGTCGGTTTGACGCAGGCTGCCACGCCCAGCTCTGGCCTTGACCTGCCCGGTTTCGACACCGCCGTGCGGGCGCAGGACGATTTGTTCCGAGCCGCCAACGGTGGCTGGGTCGGCAAGACCGAGATTCCGGCCGACAAGTCGTCGTTCGGCACCTTTATCCAACTGCGTGATTTGTCCGATCAGCGCGTCCGGGTCATCGTCGAGGAGCTGGCCGCCAAGCCGCAGGCCAATAAAGGTGGCAGCAGCGTCGAGCGAAAGGTCGCGGATTTTTACGGGGCCTACAGCAACTTGGCGGCTATCGACAAGGCGGGCTTGGTGCCGGCGCAGGCGATGCTCAAGAGCATCACGGCGATCAAGACCCGGCGCGATCTGGCCCGCTGGCTGGGCAACGCGCAGGGTGCCGTCAGCACGCCGGTGGTGCTGTGGGTGATGGCCGACTTCAAGCAGCCGCAAATAAATCGGGCGGTCACCTGGCAGGGCGGTTTGGGCATGCCGGACCGTGACTACTACCTGTCGGCAGACGACAAGTTGGTCAAGACCCGCAAGGCCTATGAAGACTATCTGACCACGCTGGCCCACTTGGCCGGTGAAAAGCAGCCGGCTGCAGTGGCGGCGCAGGTGCTGGCACTGGAGCGGCGCATTGCCGAGGTGCATTGGGACAAGGTCGAGAACCGCAATCCGGTCAAGCTCTACAACCCGATGACACCGGCCGAGTTGGCTCAGCTGGCCCCCGGTTTTGACTGGCCGGTCTTCATGGCGGCGGGGCAGTTGGCAGGCATCGACCGCTTGTCGGTGTCGCAGCCGAGTGCGGTGGTCGGCATGGCCAAACTGTTTGCGGAAGTGCCGCTGAAGCAGTGGCAGGCTTATTTGAAGCTGCGGGTGTTGGACGAAGCCGCCGGCGTGCTGCCCAAAGCCTATCGCGAGGCGCATTTTGCTTTTCACGGCGCGGCGCTGACCGGGGCCAAGGAAGAAATGCCGCGGTGGCAAAAAGGCATCGGCGAAGTCAACGGCGCTTTAGGCGAGGCGATCGGCCAAGTCTATGTGGCACGGCATTTCCCGCCGGTCTACAAGGCCCGCATGGTGGAGCTGGTGGCGAACTTGATGACGTCTTACGGCGACTCGATTGACGGTCTGGCTTGGATGTCCCCCGCCACCAAGGCTGCGGCCAAGGACAAGTTGTCCAAATACCGCGTCAAGATCGGCTACCCGGATGTCTGGCGCGATTACAGCCGGCTCGACGTTCGCGCCGCCGACGCCTTTGGCAACCGGGCCCGGTCCGGCCGTTTCGAGTGGGCCCGCATTGCCCAGCGTGCCGGCAAGCCGGTGGATCGCAGCGAATGGGGCATGACGCCGCAAACGGTCAATGCCTACTACAACCCGTCGTTGAACGAAATCGTGTTCCCGGCAGCGATTCTGCAACCGCCGTTCTTTGACATGGCCGCCGACGACGCGGTCAATTACGGTGCCATCGGCGCGGTGATCGGACATGAAATCAGCCACGGCTTTGACGACCAGGGCAGCCAATTCGACGGCGACGGTGCGCTGCGCAATTGGTGGACCGATGCCGACCGCAAGGCCTTTGACGCGATCGGTGCGCAGTTGGTGGCGCAGTACGAAAAATACGAGCCTATCCCCGGCAAGACGCTGAACGGCAAGCTGACGCTGGGTGAAAACATCGCCGACCTGTCCGGCCTGCAGATTGCTTACAAGGCCTATCTGCGCTCGCTCGGTGGCAAGCCCGCCGCAGTGATCGACGGCTACAGCGGGCAGCAGCGCTTCTTCCTCGGCTGGTCGCAAGCCTGGCGCGAAAAGGCGCGCGACGAGCGGGCCATGCAGTTGCTGACCACCGACCCGCACTCGCCGCCGAAGTTCCGCGCCAATGGGGCGGCCGTCAACCACGACGGTTTCCACGAGGCTTTTGGCACCCAGCCGGGCGACCAAATGTTCAAGGCCAGCGAGCAGCGCATCCGTATCTGGTGACCGTGGCCAGGCCAGGCCAGGCCAGGCCAGGCCAACCAAGCCGTGAGCCATGAGCCGTGAGCCGTGAGCCGTGAGCCGTGAGCCGTGAGCCGCTGAGCAGTCAGCGGATCACGGCTCTTTTTTCTGCCTTCGGGGTAATCACCGTCAGCCGCCGGCAGCCCGACTTCTAAAATATTGCTGCACCTGCACAATAATGTGGTGCAGGGTGG
>CANFYD010000264.1 GCA_947450745.1 Burkholderiales bacterium | reverse complement strand
TGAGCGAGGCGCATCGCGCCAAAACTGCAGGCACCGCTGCCGTATGACGACGCTGGCCGCCTGGGGGCTGCGCGTCTTCGGGGTGCTGATGTTGGTGGGCGCGCTGGCCTTTGGGGCGACCAAGGCACCGGACCGGCCGCTGCAGCAACTGATCGCCCGCTGGGCGCTGCCGCCATCTGATTTCATCGACCTGGGCGGCCAACTGATCCATTTGCGCGACCAAGGCCCGGCCGACGACCCGCTGCCCATCGTGCTGCTGCACGGCACCTCGGCCAGTTTGCACACCTGGGAAGGCTGGGTGCGTGAGCTGCAAAAAACCCGCCGCGTCATCAGCTTTGATCTGCCCGGCTTTGGCTTGACCGGCCCGGCCGAAGGCGGCAAATTCAGCGGCGACTACAGCGAGGCCGCTGATGTTGGCATCACCGTTGCCTTGCTCGACCATTTGAAATTGAGCCGCGTGGTGCTGGGCGGCAATTCGCTCGGCGGTGAAATCGCCTGGCAGCTGGCCGCCGCGCAGCCGTCGCGCGTGGCCGCGCTGATCTTGGTCGATGCGGGCGGCTATGCCAGCGCGCCGCAGTCGATTCCGTTCGCCTTCAAACTGGCACGTCTGCCGCTGCTGGGGCAGCTCAGCCATTTTGTGTTGCCGCGCAGTCTGGTCGAAAGCAGTGTGCGCAATGTCTATGGCGACCCGGCGCAGGTCAGCGCCGAGGTGGTGGACCGCTACTTCGAGCTGGCGCTGCGCGAAGGCAACCGGGCCGCGTTGCAGCAGCGCTTCGAGCAGATGCGAACCGGGCAGGACGCCGGCCGCATCAAGACGCTGAATCTACCCGCCTTGATCCTGTGGGGCGGACGCGACCGTTTGATACCGCCCGAGAACGGCCTGGCCTTTGCCCGCGACATCGCCGGCAGCCGCTTGGTGACCTTCCCCGCACTGGGCCATGTGCCGCAAGAAGAAGACCCGGCCGCCACGCTGGTGCCGGTGCAGGCGTTTTTGCAATCGCTCAAACCCTGAGTTTGGGTCGACCACTCAGCAATTTTCAGGCCTGTGCCAAACTGCCCCCACTCACCCAACCGATTCCCTTTTTGGAGAAGCAATGCAAAAACGTCACCTGCTCGCCGTCGCCGCTCTGGCCTGTTGCACCTTCGCAGCCCAAGCGCAGGCCCCGGACTGGAAAAAGATCCGCATCGGCGTTGAAGGCGCCTACCCGCCGTTCTCGGAAATGGGTGCGGACGGCAAGGTCAAGGGCTTCGAAATCGACCTCGCCATGGCTTATTGCGCCGAGATGAAGGCCGAATGCACGCTGGTGCAGCAAGACTTCGACGGCCTGATCCCGGCCCTGCAAGCGCGCAAGATCGACGCCATCATTGCCTCGCTGTCGGTCACCGACGAGCGCAAAAAGGCGATTGCCTTTTCCAACTCGTACTACAACACGCCGGCCCGCTTTGCCGGCAAGGCCGATGCCAAGCTGGAGTTCACAGCTGCCGGCCTGAAAGGCAAGAAAATCGGCGTGCAGCGCGCCACCATCCACGAGGCCTTTGCCGCCGCCACGTTCAAGCAAAGCGAAATCGTCCGCTACGCCACCCAAGACCAAGCCTTTCTGGACCTGAAGTCGGGCCGCATCGCGCTGACGCTGGCCGACCTGGTGGCCATCGACCAGGGCTTTTTGAGCAAGCCGGACGGCAAGGGCTTCAGCTTGGTCGGCCCGGTCTACGACGACGTCAAGTACTTCGGCGTCGGCTCCGGCGTGGGCATGCGCAAGGCCGATGAAAAGACGCTGGCCAAGAAGTTCAACGACGCGATTGCCACAGTCAGCAGCAACGGCACGTTCAAGAAGTTGAACGACAAATACTTCCCCTACGACATCTCGCCGAAGAAGTAATCCCCGATGGCTGTGCATGGTTTGTTGCTGGACTTTTTGCCCAGCCTGTTGGAGGGCGCGGTGGTCACGTTGGGCGTGGCCCTGAGCTCGCTGCTGATGGCCGTGGTGCTGGGGCTGCTGGGCGCGTTGGCCAAGTTGTCCAAGTCGCGGTTGGCGCGCGGTGTTGCCCACATCTACACCACGCTGATCCGCGGTGTGCCCGACCTGGTGTTGATGCTGTTGATCTTTTACGGCGGGCAAGTCGGCGTCAACAACCTGGCCACCGCCCTCGGTTACGACGGCTACGTGGACATCAACCCCTACATCGCCGGCGTGCTGACGATAGGCTTCATTTTTGGGGCCTACCTGACCGAAGCCTTTCGCGGTGCGTTTTTGGCCGTGCCGCCGGGCCAGCGCGAGGCCGGCCTGGCCTTCGGCATGAGCGCGTGGCAAATATCCCGCCGCATCACCTTCCCGCAGATGTTTCGCCATGCACTGCCGGGGCTGTCGAACAACTGGCTGGTGCTGATCAAAAGCACGGCCATCGTCTCGGTGATCGGCTTGTCCGACCTGATGACGCGCGGCAGCCAAGCGGCCGGCACCACCCGCGAGCCCTTCATGTTCTATTTGGCCGTGGCCGTCATCTACCTCATCTTCACCAGCGCGTCGGAGTTGCTGTTCGACCGGCTGCAAAAGCGCTTTTCGGTCGGCGTGCGCGGGAGCAGTTTGTGAACATCGACACCATCATCGACAACCTGCCGCTGTACTTCAGTGGTGCCTGGACCACTTTCCAGCTGTTGGTCATTTCGCTGCTGCTGGGCCTGCTGATGGCCGTGCCGCTGGCGGTGTTGCGCAGCTTGCGCGGCCACTGGCTGCTGAACGGGCTGTCGCGCGCGGTCTGGATCTACACCTATGTGTTTCGCGGCACGCCGATGCTGGTCCAGCTGTTTTTGATCTATTACGGCCTGGCGCAGTTCGAGGCGGTGCGGGACAGCGTGTTCTGGCCGCTGCTCAGTTCGGCCTGGTTCTGCGCCTGCCTGAGCTTTGTGCTGAACACCTGCGCGTACACGACGGAGATCATCGCCGGCAGCATCCGTGCGCTGCCCGCCGGCGAGATCGAGGCGGCCAAGGCGATCGGCATGAGCCGCTGGGTGATGTTCCGCCGCATCGTGCTGCCGTCGGCGCTGCGGCGCTCGTTGCCGGCTTACAGCAATGAGGCGATCTTCATGCTGCACGGCACGGCGCTGGCCAGCATCGTCACCATTCTTGACCTCACCGGCGCGGCGCGCCAAGTCAACTCGACCCACTACATCCCGTTCGAAGCCTTCATCACCGCCGCTTGCTTTTACCTGCTGATGACGCTGACCCTGGTGGCGCTGTTCCACAAGGCCGAGGCGCGCTGGCTCAAGCCCTTGATGCCGCGCTGAAATGGGCTTGATGCCCAGTTGATGCCCTTCCACCGAAATTCGATTGATTGTGTTCATGCAGATCCAAACCCACCCCCTGCTCTCCCCCGCTCCCGGCACCCAGCGTGAGCTGGTCTCGCTGCACTTCGGCCAAGCTGGTGGTCAAAAGGCCTACATCCAGGCCTCGCTGCATGCCGATGAATTGCCCGGCATGCTGGTCGCGCACCACCTGCGCTTGAAGCTCGCCGCCTTGCAGGCGGCCGGCCAAGTGCTGGGCGAAATCATTCTGGTGCCGATGGCCAACCCGATCGGCCTGTCGCAGTTTCATCTCTACACCCACCAAGGCCGCTTCGAAGCCACCACCGGCGAGAACTTCAACCGCCACTACCCCGATCAAACCGCCGCTGCGGCTGCCGCTGCTGAAGCAGAGCTGACCCAGGACAGCGCGCACAACACCCGCGTGCTGCGCCGCGAGCTGAAAAAAGCGGTGGACGCCACATCGGCCGACACCGAACTGAAGTCGCTGCGCCGCACGCTGATGAGCTTGAGCTGCGATGCCGACATCGTGCTCGACCTGCACTGCGACGCCCAAGCCGTCATGCACCTCTACACCGAAACGCCGTGCTGGCCCGAATGCGAGGCGCTGGCCCGCTTCATCGGCGCACGCGTCACGCTGCTGGCGCAAGAGTCGGGCGACCACCCGTTCGACGAAGCCTGCTCGCAGGGCTGGTGGCATTGGGCGCAGCAGTTCGAGGGCCGTTTCCCGATCGCGCAGGCCTGCATGTCCGTCACTGTGGAGCTGCGCGGCGCGGCCGATGTGGAGCACAGCCTGGCCGAGCGCGACGCCCAGAACATCCTCGATTTTCTGACCTTTCGCGGCCTCATCGCAGGGCCCGCGCCCGTTCTGCCTGCCGCCATCGGCGACGCCCGACCGCTGGCCGGCTGCATGCCGATCAAGGCCGAAGCGGCCGGTCTGCTGACCTTTTTGCACCAACCTGGCGACAGCGTGTTGGCCGGCGATGTGCTGGCCCATGTGATCGACCCGATCAGCGCCGTGGTGACCGAGCTGAAAAGCCCAGTCGACGGCCTGTTCTTCGCACGCGATTTCGTTCGCTTCGCCAGCGCCGGCATGAAGGTCGGCAAGGTCGCCGGGCTTAATTCCCTACGCACCGGCAAACTGCTCGGCGCCTGAGAAAGCACAGATCCATGACCGCTAGCTTGATCGTCGAAAACCTGCACAAACGCTACGGCGACCGGGTGGTGCTGAAAGGCGTGTCGCTGTCGGCCAAGACGGGCGACGTGATCACGCTGATCGGCTCCAGCGGCTCCGGCAAATCCACCTTTCTGCGCTGCCTGAACCTGCTGGAGCAGCCGTTCGAAGGCCGCTTGTCGCTGGCCGGCGAAGAGCTGAAGTTGCTGCGCGACCGCGACGGCAGCTTGAAGGCGGCCGATGCCAAACAACTGCAGCGCTGGCGCTCGCGCTTGGCCATGGTGTTCCAGAACTTCAACCTTTGGGGCCACCGCACGGTGCTGGAAAACGTCACCGAGGCACCGATTTACGTGCTGGGCATGAGCAAGGCCGAAGCGATCGAAAAAGCCGAAGCGCTGCTGGCCCGCGTCGGCGTGGCGCACCGCAAGAACGTCTACCCGGCGCAGTTGTCCGGTGGCGAGCAGCAGCGCGTGGCGATTGCCCGCGCGCTGGCCGTCGAGCCCGAAGTGATGTTGTTCGACGAACCCACCTCGGCGCTCGACCCCGAGCTGGTCGGCGAAGTGCTCAAGGTCATGCGCGACCTGGCGGCGGAAGGCCGCACGATGATCGTCGTCACCCACGAAATGGGCTTCGCCCGCGAAGTCTCCAACCACACCCTCTTCCTCCACCAAGGCGTGGTCGAAGAACAAGGCCACCCCCGCGACGTCCTCACCCGCCCCAACAGCCCACGCTTGCAGCAGTTTTTGAGCGGAGGGTTGAAATAAAGAACCTGGGGACAGATCGCCCGAGCGTACCCGCGAGTAGCTCTGTCCTCATCTGACTAGGGATTTGCGTAGCTCTGTCACCTCTGACTAGAGATTTGGGGACAGATCGCCCCGTCTAATGACTTTAGGGACGAGAAACACAAGTCGTCCCTCGCTAGTTCGCGGGATCCTTCGGCGGCGCTCTGGTTCAACCGGCCACGTAGGGCGGGTCGTGACCCGCGGGCTTCCTCCGCCGGCCACCGCTCCCCCAAATCGGCCGGGCTGCGCCAATTGCCACCCGTAACCGCCACCACGCGGGTCGCGACCCGCCCTACGAAAACACACTCCTTCGCGAGATTTATTCAAGGTGGCGGGGCCGGCAGAAGTCAATGAAATCAAGCGCTTGGTACTCAAAGCGACCAGTATTGGATCGAGACCCGCGATTGAATCCAACGATCAGAAGCAGCCCGGCGAAGGCCCCGAAATCACTAAAAATGATATGGCCCTGAATCCCCTCGTTCATCGGCAGATCGGCGGCTTGCTCGCGGCAAAGCACCCGAATAAAGTTCGCATAGCGCCCAAATTGACAGCGCTGCTCCAACCAACAGCGCGGCCTAGCGCAAGCGCAACAACCCGCAATCACCCACAGCAGCCCAGCTTTGGCGTGAAAAATTACCAAGTCACCCGTAAATGTTTCCCCGGGACCCTCCCAGTAAATTTAATTAGTCTTAATAATTTGGCGCGCTGC
>CANFYD010000263.1 GCA_947450745.1 Burkholderiales bacterium | reverse complement strand
TGCGGGATCTGCCCATGTTGGCGCTGTTGTTCGATCAGATACTGGGTCAGGCTGATGCGTCGGGTCATGGTGTTGGGCGGGTCGTTGTTGGATGAAGTTTGCAGGGCAAGTGTCAGGCGGAAATATGTCAGGCGATGTTGTCCGAGACCAGCGCGCGGCTGATGATTTCACGCACATCGCTGGACAAATCTGTTTTGGCGGCGACGCGGCGAATCGCCAGCAGTGCGGCGCTGCGGTAGGGCTCGGCCAGTGTCGCCCAGCGGTCCATGACCCGCGCCAGGCGGCTGGCGATTTGCGGGTTGATGGCGTCGAGCGCCAGCACTTGTTCGGCCCAGAACACATAGCCCGCTGCGTCGGCGCGGTGGAAGGCGGCCGGGTTGAACATGCAGAGCGAAAAAATCAGGCTGCGCGCCCGGTTCGGGTTCTTCAAGGTGAAGTCGGGGTGCTTCATCAGTTGCTTGACTTGGGCAAAGCAGACGCCGCCTCGTTCTGGCGCGCGGGCTTGCAGCGCAAACCATTTGTCGATGACCAGCGGCTCGTCCTTGAACTGTGCGTAAAAGCGGGTCAGCGCGGCGGGTGCCAGCTCCGCATGCGCCGCCACCAGGGCGGCGAGCGCGCCCATGCCGTCGGTCATGTTGGCCGCGTCCTTGCAGCGCTGATAGGCACGGCCTGGCCACACGGTGTCGCCCGTGCACTGTGCATCCAGCACCAGCATGCTCAGCGCCAGATTGGCCAGCGCACGCTTGCCGGCGGATACCGGGTCGGGCGTGTAGCCGCCGCTGACCTGGTTGGCGTCGAAGGCGGCTTGCCAGTCTGCGTTCAGCGCGCTGGCCAGTTGAGTCTGGGCCGCTTCAATGGCGGCGTGAATCGCCTGCGGGTCGACCACGTCCAATTGCTCGGCAATGTAGGACTCACCGGGCAGCGTCAGTGCCAGTTCCTTGAAGGCGGCGTCCAGCTCGGGGTGGCGCAGCAGGGCGCGCATGGCGTCGAGGTAAGCGTCGTCCAGCAGCAGCGGCTGAGCCGAGCGCAAGGCCGCCAGGATGCGGTTCAGTGCCAGGCGTTGGCCGGCTTCCCAGCGGTTGAAAGCGTCGCTGTCGTGCTGCAGCAGCACCAACAGGTCGGCGTCGCTCAAGCCGTCATCCAGCACCACCGGGGCCGAGAAGCCGCGCAGCAACGAAGGCACCGGTGCTGAGCTAATGTTGACGTTGATGAAGACGAAAGCCTGCTCGGCTTCTTCCAGCACCAACACGCGCTCGCTGCCAACGTCTTGTGCTTCACCCTGCAATTGCAGCGGCAGTGCCGTGCCGTTGGCATCCAGCAGCCCCAGCGCCACGGGGATGACTTGGGCCAGCTTGACCGGCTGTGCCGCTGTCAGTGGGCTGTGTTGCGTCAGCGTCAAGGTGTAGGTCTGAGCTGCCGCATCAAAAACGCCGCGCGCTTGCACGCGCGGTGTGCCGGCTTGGGCGTACCAGCGCTTGAAAGCGTCGAGTCGGGTCGACAGCGCCGAGTCCGGGTTGGCATCGGCAATCGCCTGGGCAAAGTCGTCGCAAGTGACGGCTTGCCCGTCGTGGCGTTCGAAGTACAGCGTCATGCCCTTCTCGAAGCCGGCGCGGCCGACCAGGGTTTGGTACATGCGCACCACTTCAGCACCCTTTTCGTAAATGGTCGAGGTGTAGAAGTTGTTGATTTCCACGTAGCTGTCCGGCCGCACCGGGTGGGCCATGGCACCGGAATCTTCGGGGAACTGGGCGGCGCGCAATTGGCGCACATCCTGGATGCGGCAAACGGCGCGGGCCGACGGCGTACCGGCCATGTCCATTGAAAACTCCTGGTCGCGGAAGACTGTCAGGCCTTCTTTGAGCGACAGCTGGAACCAGTCGCGGCACGTGACGCGGTTGCCGGTCCAGTTGTGGAAATACTCATGCGCCACGATGCTTTCGATGCGCGAAAAATCGGCGTCCGTGGCCGTGGCGGGGCTGGCCAGCAGAGCCGAGGTGTTGAAGATGTTCAGGCCCTTGTTTTCCATCGCGCCCATGTTGAAGTCGGACACGCCGACGATCATGAAGCGCTCCAGATCGAGCGGCAGCTTGAAGCGCGCTTCATCCCAGACGATGGACGCAATCAGCGAGTTCATCGCGTGCTCGGTCTTGCCCAAGTCGCCGCGTCGCACATAGACCTGCAGCAAATGATCTTTACCGGCGCGGGTGCGCACGCGTTGCTCGCGCGCCACCAAGTCGCCGGCCACCAGCGCGAACAAATAGCTGGGCTTGGGGAAGGGGTCGTGCCATTTGGCAAAGTGGCGGCCCTTGTCCAAGTCACCTTGCTCCAGCAGGTTGCCGTTCGACAGCAGCACCGGGTACTTGGCCTTGTCGGCGCGCAAGGTCACCGAATAGACGGCCATCACATCGGGCCGGTCGAGGAAGTAGGTGATGCGGCGGAACCCTTCGGCCTCGCACTGCGTGAAGAAACTGCCGCCCGAGGTGTACAGGCCGCTCAGCGTGGTGTTCTTATCGGGCGCGCAGGTGTTGCGCAGCTCCAGCGAGAAGTCCGCGTCGGGCGCGTTGTCGATGATCAGCTCATGGCCTTCTTGGCGGAAGGACACGCTTTCGCTGTTGATCAAGACCCGCAGCA
Source organism: Burkholderiales bacterium (assembly GCA_947450745.1). GTDB lineage: Bacteria > Pseudomonadota > Gammaproteobacteria > Burkholderiales > Burkholderiaceae_C > Paucibacter_A. Next base: position 3,359 of record CANFYD010000263.1, on the reverse strand, counting down.
CGGTCAGTTCCTCACCATGCAAGCGCAGCGCCGTGTGGGCCACGGCGCTGTTGCGCTCGATCTGCATCTTCGATGTCACCAGCGTCTTGACCGGGTCAAGATCGAAGCTCAGATCGACGGTGCGAATCCAGAAGGCGGGCGCGCTGTAATCTTCGCGGCGGATCAGTTGGGCTTGGCCTTCACGCATGGTGGGCATCCTCGGGTCGGGTGTGAAGCCCCGCTCTTTCGAAACGGGGCGGGTCGCAAAGTGGTGGCGCAGGGGTCAGCAAATCTGGCTCGCCCTGCGCGAACCGCGGTCGATCAGCGGTGGCTTAAACGCCGTGCTTCAAGCTGGCGGTGATGAACAAGTCCAAGTCGCCATCAAGCACCTTTTGGGTGGCCGACGTTTCGACGTTGGTGCGCAGGTCCTTGATGCGGCTCTGATCCAGCACATAAGAGCGGATCTGATGGCCCCAGCCGACATCGGTCTTGGTGTCCTCCAGCTTTTGCTGCTCTTCCATGCGCTTGCGCATTTCAAAGTCGTACAAGCGCGAGCGCAGGCGCTTCCAGGCTACATCGCGGTTGCCATGTTGGCTGCGACCGTCCTGGCATTGCACGACGATGCCTGTCGGCAAGTGCGTCAGCCGCACGGCCGAGTCGGTCTTGTTGATGTGCTGACCGCCGGCGCCCGAGGCCCGGAAGGTGTCCACCCGCACATCGGACGGGTTGATGTCGATCTCGATCGAATCATCCACCTCGGGGTAGACGAACAGCGAGGCGAAGCTGGTGTGGCGGCCGCCGGCCGAGTCGAACGGGCTCTTGCGCACCAAACGGTGCACGCCGGTTTCGGTGCGCAGCAGGCCGAAGGCGTAATCACCCTCCACCTTGATGGTGGCGCTCTTGATGCCGGCAATGTCACCGGCCGATTCGTCTTCCAGCGTCGCCTTGAAGCCCTTACGCTCGCAATACTTCAGATATTGGCGCAGCAGCATGCCGGCCCAGTCACAGGCCTCGGTGCCACCGGCACCGGCCTGGATGTCGATGAAGCAATTGCTGGGGTCTTCCGGCTTGTTGAACATCCGGCGGAATTCCATCTGCTCCACAATTTCGTTCAACTTGGCGGCGTCGGCTTCGATGCCTTCCAGCCCTTCGAAGTCGTCCTCGGCCTTGGACATCTCGTACAACTCAAGGTTGTCCGCCAAGTTGGTGGTCAGGTGGTCGATGGTCTCGACGACGGTGTCCAGCGTGCGCTTTTCCCGGCCCAGCTCCTGGGCGCGTTTGGGCTCATTCCAAACGGTGGGGTTTTCCAGCGCGGCATTGACTTCGTTCAGGCGCAGTGCTTTGCGGTCGTAGTCAAAGATACCCCCTTAGCGCGGCAGTCCGCGCTGTCAGGTCGGCCAGAGAAGTACCGATCAGGTTGATCCGTTCGACGTCCATAGTGATTCCTTGGTGAAGTGCGGGACGTCGGCTTGACACGATCGTCCTGGGGTTTCGGCGGCTGGTGTGAATTCGGGCACTGCCAACCGACCGAAGGGGGCGATTGTCAGTGGCACTCGGCGTTGTCGCCAGCCGCTTGAATGGGAGTATTGGCGGACATTTTCACACGAGGCCAGCGAGCCTTCGTTTCGGGCACACTGCTGTGCATGCTCTTGCTTGTATCCATTGCCAAATTGCTGGCCGAGATTGCCCTGCTGGCACTGCTCGGCCAAGGGCTGCTGGCGCTGCTGGTCGGCCGCACAAGAGCTCATAACCCGATCTACCGGCTGCTGCAGATTTTGACTTCGCCGGTGCTGCGGCTGACCCGGCTGTTGCTGCCGCGCCAGGTGCTGGACCGCCACTTGCCGCTGGCCGCCGTGGCCTTGCTGTTGCTGGTCTGGCTGCTCAGCACGGGGCTCAAAGTCAGCCATTGCCTGCGTGTCGGTGTGAAGCTTTGCCAATAAGGACGACCGATGAAGCCGCATGAGCCCGCTCCGTCTGCCGACCCGGCCCTGTTGTCACAACAACAACAACAGCAACAGCAACAGCAACAGCAACAGCAACAGCAACAGCAACAGCAACAGCAGCAGCAGCAACAAATCTACTGGGCCCGCACGCAGCGCCTGACCGCTGGGTTGCTGCTGATCTGGCTGCTGGTCAGCTTTGGCATCACTTACTTTGCCCGGCAATTGAGCTTTACGTTTTTTGGCTGGCCGTTCAGCTTTTGGGTCGCCTCGCAAGGCGCTTTGGGGGTGTTTTGCGCCATCGTGGCTTTTTACGCCTACGCCATGCGCCGGCTGGATGAAGCGCATCGGCCGCCGTTTGATCAGCAGCAGCCGCCTCCGCCGCCTCAGCCCTGAAGAAAGCGCTCGATGTGCGCGGCCAACGCGGCCGGTTGGTCGTGATGCAACATGTGGCCGGCGTCGCTCAGCACGGCTTGCTGCAAGTTCGGGACTACGGCCAGCCGGGCTTCGAAATCGGCCCGCGGGTAGCGATCCCCCCACCACAGGCTGACATTCGTGCTGTCGCCCTCGACCCACAGCGTAGGTGCCGTGATGCGCTCCCAACAGGCTGTGACTTCGGCCTTGCGGTAAAGCACCGGGTTGCTGCGCTTGTGTGCGGCGTCGCCGAGGATGTGCCAGGCGACCGCGCCGTCGGTGTCCACCGGGCGCGACCAATGCGGTGCCAGCCAGCTCGCCTTGGCCGCCGACAAGCGCGGGTTGGTCTTCATCAACCGCGCGGCCACCGCTTGCACGCTGGCGTAGGTTTTCAATTGCGGCGGCGATTTCAACTCATTCAGCCAGGTCGTCAAGCGCACAGGCGCTTCGCCGGGCTCGGTTTCCGGCAGGCCAAAGCCCTCCAAGTTGATCAAGCGGCGGATGCGCTCCGGACGCACGCCGGCATAGCTCATCGCCACATTGCCGCCCATGCTGTGGCCCAGCAGGTCAACGGCTGCTGCCGGGCTGACCACGTCGAGCAAGGCGTCGAGGTCGCCCAGATAGTCGGGGAACCAATAGCTGTCGGCCCCGCTGGCCTCGGTCAAGCCAAAGCCGCGCCAGTCCAGCGCCACCACATGCCGGTCCTGCTGCAGCGCGTCAACAACGAATTGGAACGACGCTCCTACGTCCATCCAGCCATGCAACATCACCAAAGTGGGGCGCTCCGGCGTTGCCAGCGCGGCGCTGCCCCAGCTCAGCACATGGTGGTTCAAGCCGCGCAGGCGGATGAATTGGCTCTGATGCGGGCGGCGCAGCGCGTAGCTGGGGGCAGCGGCGAAACCGGCGGTGGAGGATGAGGATGAGGAGTCGGTGGAGGCGGGGGCAGATGCAGTCATGCGCTGCAATGTAGAGCAAGCGGCCCGGCGTGGCTGTCGGCGCGGCGACATCGCGGGCCTGTCGCTTGCG
>CANFYD010000262.1 GCA_947450745.1 Burkholderiales bacterium | reverse complement strand
CAGGCTGGGCAGCGGCCCGCCGGACTTGGCGGCCGAATTTGCCGAGCCGGACGCCGGGCTCAACTCCACTCGGGCCGACACATAGCTGACGGCACCCACCATGCCGGCCGCCGCCGCCAGGCCGCAAGTCAGCAGCAGCAGTTGCTTGACCCGGCCGCGCTTGGCCAGCTCCGGGTCGGGCGTGGGTGTCGACAGGGGCGTCGGCTGGGCGGGGTTGGCGAGCGGCTCAGACATGGTTGTCGCAGGGCTGGCGGTGCTCAGCTGGCGGTTTCTTCCGTGATTTGCCAGTCACCCAGTTTGCTCTTGACCATTTCGAGGGTCTTGGCGCTCTTCACGCTCAGCGCGTCGGAGTTGTAGTCCTGGCGTATCTGCAGCGTCGCCTTGCCGCCGCTGACCTTGATGCGGATGTCGGACAGCGTGACGACGATTTTCTTCTTGCCGACGATGCGGACGCGACGCTCTTCTTCCCACGCCTTGCGGGTCGCGGACTTGCCTTTGAATTCCGGCGCGTAAGCGGCGTAGTAGGCGAACATGTCGCGCTGGCTCCAAGCCTTGGCCCAAGCCTGCAGCGCCTTCTCAACCGCTTGCTGATCCAGGTTGGCCGTATCGGCGCGGGCGGGCTCGGGTTTGGCGGCTGCGGCCGTTGGGGCGACGGCTGAGGCTGCGGCTGCGGCGACTGCGGCCTTGGTTGCGACAACGGGTGCGGCACCCGGCGCTGCTACCTTGACCGAGGCAGGTGCTGGAACGGGGCTAACCGGAGGCGCGGCAGCAATCACGGGTGCTGGTGCTGGTGCTGGTGCGGCGGCGGGTGCAGCTGCCACCGGCTTGGCCGGCGCCGAGGCTTTTGCCGCAACCACCGTCGCCGCAGTGGACGCTGGCGCAGAAGCCGTGGGCACGGCAATCGCGCTTGCCGCCTTGCCCGTGCGCGGGTCCACGCTGGCCTCGAAAATATTTTGTACCACGGCCAATTTCAGCGGCAGGCTGCCATCGGATTTGTCCAGCGCCAAAGCCTTTTTGTAGGCTTGGCCGGCCAGGCGAGCATAGACATCACCCAGATTCTGGAACGCGGTGGCATAGCTCGGATTGGTGCGGATGGCCAGCTCCAGCGCCTGCCTGGCTTTTTCGTAATCGCCCTGGTTGCCATACAGGACGGCCAGGTTGTTGTACGGCCCCGGCAACTCGGGATGCGACTCGATCAGCTTTTGGAACACGGTGATCGCCTCGGCTGGCCGGTTCAGCAGCGACAGGGCAATGCCGCGCTGCAAACGCAGCCGTGGGTCGCTCGGTTTGGCCGTGAGCAATTGGTCGATCTTCTTCAAGCCTTCGGCCGACTTGCCGCTGGCCAACAGGGCCTGGACATCGCTGACTTCATCGGCCACCGCGATGTTCAGGCTCAGCGCCATGAGGACGCCGGCGGAAATTTGGCGCAAGCAGCCAAGTTTGGCAGTTGTTTTGACGCGCGCAGGTGTAAGTGAAAGCATGTTCGGGGCCGAATTTGAATTGCCGCGATTGTAGTGGGGCAGAGGCTTCGGGGCAGCCCCCAGCGCTGTGGGCCCGGCAGCGCATGCGCGCCAAATCGGCATGCTAGAGTGCCCGCCATCTTTTGCATTTGGCCCTGCCGAGCGGCCACGCACCTATCCCACCGCATGAAAAATCACCCCTCGCGGCCAAGCCCCGCCGCCCCTATTCGCCAAGTGATTTTGCCCAGCGTGGCCGGCTTCATCCTGGGGCTGACCGGCGCGGGTGTGCAGGCGCTCGAGCTGGGCCGGCCGCAGACCTTGTCGGCCCTGGGCCAACCGCTGCTGTTGAAGATTCCGGTTCGGCTCGACCCTGGCGAGACGCTGCGGTCCGACTGCATTCAGGTGGCCGTGCAGGCGGGCGAGCGTGATATTGCAGCGGCGCGCGTGACCAAAACAGTGGAGTGGCAGGCCGATCAAAGTGCAGCCACCATTTGGGTGCGCACTGCAGAATTGATCGATGAGCCGGTCGTGAAGCTGTCGCTCGGCTGCCCCCGCCAGCAGTTGATCGCCTTGGTCGACCAGGACGCAGCAGTCGGCCGGGCCGACACCAAGCCACTGCCAGCGTTGCCGCAAGCCGCCAGTGCGGCCCGGCCGCCCTCGTTGTTGAAAGCAGCCACAGCGGGCTTGGCCGAGCCCGTCGCAAGGCCGGAAAAATCTGCAGTTGCCGAGAAAACTGCTCCCGCCGAGCGGGTGCAGATCACGCTGCCCGATGCCGAGCTGGCGGGTTTGCGCTGGCGCTTCGACCTGGACACCGGGCGCAGCGCTGGCAGCAAGCGCCAAGCTGTTGAAAGCACCAAAGAGGCGGTCCACAAGCCGCCCAGCGTCAGCTTGCTGATGGCCATTGATGTGGAGCCGCCTACCGCCAGCACTGCATCGGCCGCGCTCGACAGCGAGCGCGTGCAACGGGCGCAGCTGCAGTTCGCCGCCTTGCAGCGTCAGCAACAAGCGTTCAGCACTGAAATTGACCAGCTGTTGGCCGATTCGGCTCAGCAAGAGGTCGAGCAGTCCACGCTGCGGCGTGGCGCGCTGGGTATTGCCGTGGCGCTCTTGCTGCTGATCGCGGGGTGGCTGCTGCGCGCGCGCCTGATCGGGCGTCGCAGCGTCGTCGTGCCGCCCGCCTGAAAGACATCCGCAGGGGCTTTACACAATGGCTTTGCGCAGGGGCATTGTGCAGGGCGGGTCAAGCGCGCCGCCCGGCCTTCGTAGAATCCGGCACTGGACTCAGCGCCCGCCCGAGTGGCAGCGCCACCGGGTCCGGTCAAGACCACGCGAGTCCCTCCGCGTCCCCACTACATTGCTGCCTGTCTACCAGGCGCTGAAGGCTTGCCGAATGAGTGCTTTACCGTCCTTCCTAGATTCCGCCCGTGCCGCCGATTTTGTGCCGGGTGCCGGGGCACCGGTCGTTATTGTGGGGGCCGGTTTGGCGGGCTTGACGGTCGCGCTTCATTTGGCTGACCGAGTGCCGGTGGTCGTGCTGGCCAAGCGCGAACTGAACGAGGGCGCCACCGCCTGGGCGCAGGGCGGCATCGTCGGCGTGCTGGGCAGCGACGACAGCATCGAAAGCCATGTGCGCGACACCCAGGACGCCGGTGCCGGCCTGGTCGATGCCGCCACCGCACGCTTCATCGCCGAGCGCAGTGCCGCCGCCGTGCAGTGGCTGGTCAGTCAAGGCGTGCCGTTCACACCGGATGAAGCCGGTCCGCTGGGCTTGCACCTGACCCGCGAAGGCGGCCACGCGGTGCGGCGCATCGCCCATGCGGCCGATGCCACCGGCAAAGCGATCCATGACCGCTTGCTGGCCGCCGCCAAAGCGCACCCCAACATCAGCCTGCGCGAGCGCTCGATGGCGCTGGACCTGATCACCAGCCGCCATGTGCAGCGCGAAGAAGAGCCGCGCTGCTACGGCATTTATGCGCTCGACATCGACACCCAGCATGTCGAGGCGCTGGCTGCGCGCGCGGTGGTGATGGCCACCGGTGGCGCCGGCAAGGTCTACCGTTACACCACCAACCCCGACACCTCCACCGGTGACGGCATCGCGATGGCTTGGCGGGCCGGTTGCCGGGTGGCGAATATGGAGTTCATCCAGTTCCACCCGACCTGCCTTTACCACCCGCAGGAACGCAGTTTTTTGATCACCGAAGCGCTGCGCGGCGAAGGCGGACATTTGAAACTCCCCGAGCATGTCGGTGGGGGGCGCTTCATGGCCGCGCACGACGCCCGCATGGAGCTGGCGCCGCGCGATATCGTCGCCCGGGCGATCGACTTCGAGATGAAAAAGCACGGCGTCGACCATGTCTGGCTGGACGCCACGCATCTGGGCGAGGCTTTCTTGAAGGAACATTTTCCGACCGTCCACGCGCGCTGCTTGAGTCTGGGCATCGACATCGCCCGCCAGCCGATTCCGGTCGTGCCTGCGGTGCATTTCACTTGTGGCGGCGTCGTCACCGACTTGAGCGGCTGCTGCGATCTGCCGGGCCTGTATGCGGTGGGCGAGACCAGTTACACCGGCCTGCACGGGGCCAACCGCTTGGCCAGCAATTCCTTGCTCGAATGCGTGGTGATGGGTCAGACCTGTGCCGACCATATCCTGGCCCTGCCGCTGCAAAGCCCGGCACCGCTGCCGGCCTGGGATGAAAGCCAGGTCGAGGATGCCGATGAACAGGTCGTGATCTCCCACAACTGGGATGAGTTGCGCTTGCTGATGTGGAACTATGTCGGCATCGTGCGCACCACCAAACGGCTGGAGCGGGCGCTGCACCGGATCGCCTTGCTGCGCGGCGAGATCGACGATTACTACGCCAACTTCCGCGTCACCCGCGACCTGCTGGAGCTGCGCAATCTGGTCGATTGCGCCGAGCTGATCGTGCGCTCGGCCCTGCTGCGGCACGAAAGTCGCGGTCTGCACTTCAGCCGCGACTATCCTGGCACGCTGCCGGTCAGCTTTCCTACGGTATTGGTGGCGGAGCGCGGTTTGCGCAAACGTTAAATGATGAGAGGCATGCAGGCCCCTGGCGGCACCCGGCGTTCGCGGAGAAACGGCTTGCTCGCGGTATCAGCCCGGCGGGACGTTTTGCTCCGTGTCCCCCAGCGCAGCCTAGGGCTGCGGCTTCCTCCTTGACCTCCGCAAAACGCCCCGCCGCGCTGATCCTTCGACTGTGCGTTCACTCATCTAGGCGGGTGCACTTCTGGTAGCTTTTGTCGTGTGGAGTTTTTTGTTTCTCAGCCTCATGCCGGTCTTCAGCCCTTGGCTCGCAAAGCCATGCGGGCCTGCACGAAGTTGAAGGCATAACTGACCGCTTCTTCGATGGCGGCATCAATCTCGCGCCGCTCATGCTCGGTCAGGTAGAAGAGGAAATCCACCGCGTGGCGGATGTAGCGCGGGGGCAGGCGGTTCAGCGCCACGCAAGCCACGTCGCAGAGCAGGTCACCATTGGCCTGGATGACAGGGAACTTGGGTGCCAAGCTCATCACAGCGCTCAGCACCTCGCGTTCATGGTGGTTGTAGATCGAGCTGAAGTCGTGGTTCATGGTGCAAGGTTCCCGAAGTGATCCGCAAAATGACTCGCAGAAGGGCATTCACCATAAACGGTTTTTGGGTTGCAGCCTTGCGGAAAAGCCAGACTCGGCCGAGCTTGTTCGGGCGATTCAGGCCGCGCCGATACCCGCGACCAAGCCCTGCGCATTCAGCTTCAGCGCCGCAGTGAAGTCCAGCATGCGGGTGATGCAGGCCAGCGCTTTCACGCGGGTCGGCTCGTCCAGCAGGATTTCGCCTTGACCCTGCTCCAGGCAATCGACCACGCCCTGCAAGCCGTTCATCGCCATCCAGGGGCAATGCGCGCAGCTTTTGCAGGTGGCGCTTTTGCCGGCGGTCGGCGCTTCGATCAAGGTCTTGCCCGGTGCCAACTGCCGCATGCGGTGCAGGATGCCGTTGTCGGTGGCGACGATGTAAAGAGGTGCGTTGCCCTCGACCACCGCCTTGATCAGCGCCGAGGTCGAGCCGACCACATCGGCCAGCGCCACCACGCTTTGCGGTGATTCCGGGTGTACCAGGACCATCGCTTGCGGATATTGCTCGCGCAGCAATTGCAGTTCCAGGCCCTTGAACTCGTCGTGCACGATGCAGGCGCCGTTCCACATCAGCATGTCGGCACCGGTCTGCTCCTGGATGTAGCGGCCCAGATGGCGGTCGGGGGCCCAGAGGATTTTTTCGCCTTTGGCATGCAGGTCGGCGACGATCTCCAGCGCGCAGGAACTGGTCACCATCCAGTCGGCGCGCGCCTTGACCGCCGCGCTGGTGTTGGCGTAGACGACCACTTTGCGGTCCGGATGGGCGTCGCAAAAGGCCGCAAAGTCAGCCGCCGGACAGCCCAAGTCGAGCGAACAGGTGGCATCCAGATCGGGCATCAGCACACGCTTTTCGGGGCTCAGGATCTTGGCACTCTCGCCCATGAAGCGCACGCCGGCCACGAT
>CANFYD010000261.1 GCA_947450745.1 Burkholderiales bacterium | reverse complement strand
GATGTAATGCCAGACATCGGCCCAGCTCCAGGCCGCCAGCGCGTTGATCTTTTGGCGGCCCTGGGCGTCGGGCTCGGTGAACGGCACATCGGCGCGGTTGTCGGATTGCTCGCGGCGCAGGCCGGTGATCCAGGCGGTCCGGCCGGCCAACATGCGGCCGAGCGGCTCCAGCTTGCGGATGCCGCAGCATTCCTTGCGCAGTGCCAGGCTCTCGTACATCGAGCTTTCGCCGCGCAGGCGCACCAGGCTGATGACCGTCTCGGCCAGCGGGCTGAAGGTCTGCACGTCCAAGCCGTAGTGCTGCTTGATTTGCGGCAGCAGGGCCAGTGTTTCGGCGTGCAAGCGGCCGGTCTCCAGCGTGGCAATCGCGATCGGCAGTTGGTGGCGGGCGATCAGGTCGGTGATCACCATGTCTTCTGCGCCGAGGCTGCTGGACTGCAGCAAGCCGTCGCCATGCTCGGCCACAGCCGCTTGCAGCAAGGCCAGCGTCTCGGCCACGCGGGCGTCAAAGCCTTCGGTGGCTCGGGCATAGAGCTTGACGGCAGAGCTGTGGGGCGCGCCCGGCAGGACGGATAGCTGTGACGCGGCGGGCAAGGATGAGACTTCGTCACTCATGCTGATTCCCGAGCGAAGACCGGCTGGGTCGCGTCCACATCGCCCTGGTAATGGGCGGGGAAGAAGCCCAGCGCGCGCTCGGCAGCGGCTTGGCTTTGGTCGGCGCGCATTTGCACCGCATCAAAGCCGCAGCGCGCCAGCAGCGGCAGCATGTCGACCACCACCTCGCCGGTGGCGCGGATCTCGCCGGCAAAGCGGTAGCGCGAGCGCAGCAGCCTAGCCTGCGTGTAGGCGCGGCCGTCCACCCATTTCGGGAAGCTCAGCGCCACCATGGTCAGGCGCGGCAGGTCGGCGGCCAGGCCTTCGATGTCAAAGTCGTTCGTCAGTTCCACGGCGGTGGCCAAGCCGGCTGGCCAGTGGTCGCGCACCGCATGCCATTGCTCCAGCGTCAGCAGGCAGTTCTTGGCCGGGTCGGGGCAGGGCATGGGGCCGTCTTCGCCGACCACGTGGTGCCATTGGTGGTGATGGATGTCGATGAATTTCATGTCGGTTTTCAATGGCTGGCGGCGTTGGCGGCGTTGTTCGCGGCGGCGGCGCAGGTCAGTGTGCGCACGGCGTTGGCCGGGGCCTTGAACGGCTCGATGCCGATGCGGCGCACGGTGTCGATGAAGGTTTCTTGCGGCTGGCGCTGGCTGCGGTAGGTTTTGACCACCGACTCGATCACGTCGGGCACTTCGTCGGCCGCAAAAGAGGGGCCGATGACGCGGCCGGCCTGCGCGCTGCCCGACAGCGTGGCGCCGTCCGAGCCGCCCAGCGAGACCTGATACCACTCCTTGCCGTCCTTGTCGACGCCGAGGATGCCGATGTGGCCGCTGTGGTGGTGGCCGCAGCTGTTGATGCAGCCGCTGATGTGCAGGTCGATGTCGCCGATGTCGTAGAGCTCGTCGAGGTCTTCAAAGCGCTCGGTGATCGCCTGTGCCACTGGGATGGAACGGGCATTCGCCAGGGCGCAGAAGTCGCCGCCCGGGCAGGCAATCATGTCGGTCAGCAGGCCGATATTGGGCGTCGCAAAGCCGTTGCTGCGGGCCGCTTCGAACAGCGCCGGCAGATCGGTTTCCTTGACCCAGGCCAGCACCAGATTCTGGTCATGGCTGACGCGCAACTCGCCGGCGCTGAAGCGCTCGGCCAAGTCGGCGGCGGCTTCCATTTGCGCATCGGTCGCGTCGCCCGGCGCGATGCCGCTGCGCTTCAGCGACAAGGTCACCGCGCGGTAGCCGCTGAATGCATGAGCGTGCAGATTGCGCTCCAGCCAGCGCTTGTACGGGCCGGGCTCGACACCGGCAAAGATGTCGATGGCGGGCACGGCCTTGGCGTCGGCCGGTGGGCGGAAGCAGGCGGCCACGCGGTCCAGTTCGGCTTGCGGAATGATGTGCTCGCGGCCGTCCACGTCGTGTTCCAGGATTTGCTGGAACTCGGTCGCCACCGCGTCGAAGAACTTCTGCCCTTCGGCCTTCACCAAGATCTTGATGCGGGCCTTGTAGGCGTTGTCGCGGCGGCCGTAGCGGTTGTAGACCCGCACGATCGCTTCGATGTAGACGAGGATTTGCTGCCAAGGCAAAAACTCATTGATCACTTGGCCGATCACCGGCGTGCGGCCCATGCCGCCGCCGACGAGCACCTTGAAGCCGATCTCGCCGGCCTCGTTCTTCAGCAATTGCAGGCCGATGTCGTGCCAGGCGATGGCGGCGCGGTCTTCCAGTGCGCCGGAGATGGCAATCTTGAACTTGCGCGGCAGGAAGGCGAACTCCGGGTGCAGCGTGGTCCATTGGCGCAGCACTTCGGCGTAGGGGCGGGGGTCGACGATCTCGTCGGTGGCCACGCCGGCAAAGGCGTCGCTGGTGGTGTTGCGGATGCAGTTGCCGCTGGTCTGGATGCCGTGCAGGTCCACAGCGGCCAAGCGGTCCATCACATCGGCCGCTTGCACCAGCGGAATCCAGTTGTATTGCAGGTTCTGGCGGGTTGAAAAGTGCGCGTAGCCGCGGTCGAACTCGCGTGCGATGGCGGCCATCGCGCGCAGTTGCCGGCTGCTCAGCGCACCGTATGGCACGGCCACGCGCAGCATCGGCGCATGGCGTTGCACGTACCAGCCGTTTTGCAGGCGCAGCGGGCGGAACTCTTCCTCGGTCAAGCTGCCGGCCAGATTGCGCTCCAGCTGGTCACGGAATTGCGCCGCGCGGGCGTGGACGAATTGGCGGTCGAAGTCGGTATATGAATACATAGGGGAGGGATTTTATTGGATGACTTTCCAGCCAGCTAAGAGAAGCGAGCCGCAGAGCAGTGCGCGCACCACGCCGTCGGGCAACTTGCGAGTCAATTGAGCGCCCAGCCAGATGCCGGGCATCGAGCCGATCAGCAGCGGCACCAGCAACATCCAATCGACGTTGCCCAGCGTGGCGTGGCCAATGCCGGCCACCAGCGTCAGCGGCACCGCGTGGGCTATATCGCTGCCGACGATGTAGCGCGCTTCCAGCCGGGGGTAGATCAGCAGGATCAAGGTGGCCCCAATGGCTCCGGCCCCGATCGATGACAGCGACACCAGCACCCCGAGCAGCGCGCCGGCGGCAATCGTGAAGGCCGGCTTGCGGGCGTCGGTGATGTAGGTCTCCAGCTTCAAGCCGACCTTCAGCCAGAACTGTTTGAAGGCGACGACGGCGGCTGTCAGCAGCAGCGCGATGCCGAGCGAAAAGGTCAGGGCGCTGGCCCAGCCCTTGGTGATGCCGGTGAAATGCATCAGCGCCACCACGAGCAGCGAGGATGGGATGCTGCCGGTCAGCAACAAGCGGGTGATGCCCCACTTGACGTGGCCGTGGCGTGCGTGGGCGACCGAGCCGGACATCTTGGTGATGGCGGCAAACCACAGGTCGGTGCCGATGGCCACCGCCGGGTTCAGCTTGAACACCGACAACAGCAGCGGCGTCATCAGCGAGCCGCCACCGACGCCGGTGATGCCGACGATGGTGCCGACGCCAAAGCCGCTTGCAATTGCTATCCAGTCCAAATGTGCTCCCTGAGTGGTGATCTTCAGATTCAACGTGAGGGGCGGACTGTAAACAGTCTTCATATGCGCTCAAACAATAGAATCGTAGATTGCTTATTCGATTTTCTGTATAAGCGTGAAATTGGTCGCCAGTCACTTTGCTGACCAGGCTGCTTGGACGAGGTGCAGGGTCGAGGTCTGCCAAGTTAAGCTCGGGCCCTTTGCTTTGTTCAGCCCTGCCTTGCCCTGGCATTCCGCAGCGCTTGCATCAGCAATCTCTTTCCACACACCAGCTCATTTGCAGGCACTCATCTAAAAATGCTTCCGTTCACAACAAACAGAAACGACTCCACCAAGGTGGCGATTTACTGGGATTTCGAGAATCTGCATGCGGTGCTGGCCAATGCCGCCCACGGCGACGGCGCGTATCGGGACAACCGCCTGAAAGCACAACCGGTTTTCGTCGACCTGAAGCCCATTCTTGAATACGCCGCCTCGCTGGGCGACATCATCATCAACCGCGCTTACGGCAACTGGCAGTTCTTTGCCAACTACCGCCACGCGCTGAACGAGGCCGGGGTGGACTTGATCCAGATGTTCCCGCGCGGCTCGAACATGAAGAACAGCGCCGACATCCGCATGGCGCTGGACGCCTTGAGCGATGTCCACAACCACCCGCACCTGACCCATGTGGTGGTGATCTCCAGCGACAGCGACTTCATCAGCTTGGCGCAAAAGGTCAAGCAGGCCGGCCGCTTCATCGCCGGCGTGGGCGTGGCCGGCTTTACCAACCGCTTCTGGACCGCCAGTTGCAACGAGTTCAAGTTCTATCAAAACTTGGTGGCGGCGTCGACCGACCTGGCCTTGCCGGGTGCCACGCCGCTGGCAGGTCTGACGCCGTTGGCCGAAGTGGCGGGCTCGGAGGTTGGCATGGGCTTGAATGTTGAGACGGGCGCTGATGCCACCGCCGAAACTGCCGAAACCTCAGCGGAGGCCGACACGAGCGTTGAAGTGGTGGGCTCGCCGTCGCTGGCGGATGCCAAGCTGGCCATGTTGCGGGCGCTCAAGCAATTGGTCGACCGCAACGGCGAAAACTACGTGTCGCGCAGCGCGCTGAAGGTGTTTTTGAAGCGCCTGCTGCCCTCGTTCGACGAGCAAGCGCTGGGTTGCAGCAATTTTGCGGAGTTCTTGCACCTGTGCTCCGACCTGGTGGTCGAGGTGGACCTGATCAGCGGCGGCCATGTGGCGCTGGCCGGTCAGCCGGTGGGGCTGTCCACGACCGAGCGCCGCGCCGAGCCCGGCCGCTCGCTAGAAGTCTGAATAGACGTCTGAACTGCCGTCTGAACGTCAGTCGCGCGCCAGCCCGGTCAAGGCCCGCACCTGCTCGGTGATGCGCGGCGGCACGGCGGCGCTGCCGTCCAGCATGGCCCGGATCAGCGCGGCGTTGGCTGTGGCGCTGCAGGCGTCGGACAGCGGCCAGTCGATATCGGTGGTGTCGGCAGGGTGCAGGTCGCTGCGCTGCCCGTCGGCAAAGCCGTAGAGCTGGGCCTTGCGGCGCAGGTGGGCATAGGCCTCGCCCTCGCTGGCCCGCATCAATAGCGCACGGCCGCCATTTGCCGTCAACCCGAGCAGCGCCTGACCCATGCTGTCCAGATATTCCGGGTGGGTGACGGCCACCACCCGCACCGAGCGGCCCGGTGCGGCGTCCAGCAACTTGGCCACGCTGTGGCCGCTGTTGCGCACGCCGAGGCGTGGCCGCAGCGCCATCAAGGCGTCCAGCCCGGGGTTCAGCAGCGCCAGCGGCAGGCAGGCCAAGCGTGTGGCCTGCAATTGCGCCGACGCTTCGGCCACCGAGCTGGCCAGCGGCAAACCGAGGGACGCCAGCAGCGCGAATGGGCTTTCCCGGCTGTCGAAATCATGCCGGCCGTGGATCAGCACCGGCACGCCCTCGCGCGCCAGCAGCAGCGCCACCAGCGGCAACAAATTGGCTTGCTTGCGTGCCCCGTTGAAGGTGGGCAGCAACACGCAGCGCGGGCTGTTTCCCCCATCAAGCAAACTCGGCACGGTGATGTGGGCGGTGCGCGCCTGCATGGCCCGCTCGAAGCCGTTCAGCTCCGACGCCGCCTCGCCCTTGATGCGCAAGCTCAGCAGCAGGGCACCAAGCTCCAGGTCCGGCACCACACCGTCGAGGATCTGCCCGAACAGGGCCTCGGCCTGCGCCTCGGTCAGGTCGCGCGCACCCTTGCTGCCGCGGCCCACTTCTTTGATCAATGGAGCGAAATTCATGCCGGCAGTTTAGGGCTTGCTGAACGGCGGTTTGGCGCGGGCCTGCCAGAATGCCCACCTTCAAACCCAGATGAGAATCCCCATGAGCTCCATGATTTATCAAACCAGCGTGCCGG
>CANFYD010000260.1 GCA_947450745.1 Burkholderiales bacterium | reverse complement strand
GCCGTTGTATTCATGCACCCTAATTTAACTAAATGACTCGTTATGCAGATGCATAAATTAGCATTCATTCGAGCATCATTGACTCCTGCAAGCGGCAGACCCGCTGGTGTATTGAGAGACGGTTATGCATACATTGATGCGGGAATCGATAGCTGGCGAATTTGGCATTGAGCCACTCATTGAACGGAGACGGACTACGGACTTGCATCTCATCCGGCAACCAGCAGACTCGCCGCTCTTGTCCATCGTCGTGCCCACTTTCAATGAACGCGACAACGCCCCCAAATTGGTGCAATTGCTCAGCGCCGCGTTGCTAGCCATACCTTGGGAAGTTATTTTTGTCGACGATGACTCACCAGATGGAACCGCTGAAGTCGTGCGCCAGTTAGCCTCGGTCGACCCGCGGGTTCGCTGTATTCACCGGATCGGCAGGCGAGGCCTGTCGTCCGCCTGCATCGAAGGCGTGATGGCCAGCAGTGCGCCCTACATTGCCGTCATGGACGGCGACCTTCAGCATGATGAAACTGTGTTGCCTCGCATGTTTGAGGCGCTGCACCAAGGTGGTATGGAATTGGCCGTGGGCAGCCGCTATGTTGACGGCGGCGGCATCGGCGAGTGGGACAGCAAGCGCGCCTTCATCAGCCGCTTTGCCACGCGCTTGAGCCATCTCGTCGTGCCACCCAGCCTGAAGGATCCGATGAGTGGGTTTTTCATGGTCAGACGCGATGTCTTCCTTGACCGGGTGCGGCTCTTATCGGCGCTCGGCTTCAAGATCTTGCTGGACCTGTTCGCCTCCGGACGCGACCGTACACCGATTCGCTTTATCGAGATTCCTTACCAGTTCCGGAACCGGCAGGCCGGCGTCAGCAAGCTCGACAACCAAGCCGCTTGGGACTATGTGATGCTGTTGCTCGATAAGCTGATCGGCCGCTGGGTGCCGGTTCGCTTCCTGGCCTTTGCCTTTATCGGAGGCTTGGGGCTGGTCGTGCATCTGGCGGTTTTAACAGGGCTCTTCAAGGGTAGCCAGCTGGATTTCAATGTGGCGCAAACAGCTGCAACAGTGACCGCCATGGTGTTCAACTTCAGCGTCAACAACCTGTTGACTTACCGGGATCGGCGGCTGAGCGGCTGGGGCTGGGGCCGAGGTTTGGCGTCCTTCATGCTGGCTTGCAGCGTGGGGGCATTTGCCAATGTCGGCATTGCCAACTATGTGTTCGGCCGCAACGGTCAATGGGTGCTGGCAGCCTGTGCTGGCATTGTGGTGGGCGCCGTGTGGAACTATGCGGTGACTTCGTTCTACACCTGGGGCAGCGCCCGCAAGTGATGAGCAACAGCTCTCGGAATCCGGCTTGGTTGGGTGTTGTAGTGATGCTCGTGCTGGCTTTGCTGTCGCTCGCCTATATCGCGACAGTCCAGTTTGGCCCGCTGCGCAAGCAGCCTCTCGAGATTGACGAAGTCTACTTTTCTGCATGCGCGGCCAGAGGGTTGGCGACCCAGCAAATACCCGTCGCAGGTTGCCATGACAACAAGGGGCCGGTCATCTATATCCTGCACCAGTGGGTTCAGATGACCAGCGCAATTTACGATTTTTCGGCGATCAAGCTGGCGGCTTTTGCGGTCTCCCTATTGCTGGCGATTGCTGCGGGATGGGTAGCCTTCCGCCTCAGTGGATGGGTGGCTGCCTTGGCCGCCATCGGGCTGCTGCTTCAAGTATTCGCCCTCAATGCGGCGCTGCTGGCACTGAAAACAGAGGCTGTTGGTGGTTTGTTCCTGCTGCTCGGATTGGCGCTATTGATCCAGCGCCAGGGTAGTCAGCGGTACGTTTCTGTGTCGGCGGCGAACTTGTTCCTAGCCGGTGCGCTGATGGGGCTAGCGATGCTGACTCGTCAAACCTATGCTTTGGGTGCCGTGCTGGCTGTTGCCTGGCTTTGCTTGACGACTCCAGATCAACATTGGGCAGCGCGTCTGCGTGCCGCCCTCAAGAACGGCGTGATTTTCAGCCTCGGCGTGCTGACTCCGGTGTTGCTCTTTCTGCTGATGTTCTATCTTGGCGGCCGCCATCTCGAATATCTGGCCACTACTTTCGTCTACCCCGCCGTGCGGTTCCTGCCAAGAGATGTGCCTATGCTGAAGGCCATAATTTGGGAAATCAACACCGTTTTACTCAGACTTTCGGAAGCCCCGTTGCTGACCGGATTGTTCGCCATCGAGATCGCTGCGGCACTGAGTTTGACCCGCTACAGCAACGCCGTGCAGCCCAGGCTGAACAAATACCGAGTGCTATTGTTGTTGATGGCGCTCGGCATGTTGGTTGTGATTTTCATGTCGCCTGTCTTCTTCAACTCCCACATCATTCCAATCCAGATGCTGATGTCCGTGGTGGGCGGTGTGGTCCTTGCTGAGCTGGGGACACGCATGTCTGCCGCCATGCCAGCGGCATCCCCCTACCTCACTGCGGGCTTGGTTACTTCGGCCGTGCTGATGGCAAACACAAGTTGGAGCAGAAGCGGCGAAAACCTCGCCGCTGAACAGAATCCCTTGGCAAATGTTGAATCAGTAGGTGGCACCAACAATGAAAGCAGAGGACAGTTTGCTTACGTCCTGGGTATGGCACCCGCGTTCTATGCGGCCAATGGATTGATTCCTGCCTCCAACCTGATGTTTCCTTGGGCGATTGAAGGCATGCCGAATTCCGCGATGTACCACCAGCCGCCGCCCGAGACGCGCAAGGGTCGCATGCTGGCTTGGGCACACCAGCAAAACCAGGGCAAATTGTGGGCTGACTTTGCCCGCACGCCACCACGTTACATCCTTGTTGTTCAACCGATGGCGCGTGGGCCGAACTCAAAGCGGATTTCGGATGTGCCCGGTTTCGATGAATACATCCATGAACACTGCCGGTATGTGCGTGACTCCGCGCTTACTCCCCGGTGGCCAACAAGCTTGTACAGCTGCGCCGCCGATCAACCGAAAGTACCGGGCAACTGAAGGCTGAACCACGCCGAACAGTCAGCCAAGCCATGTGAAAGTTGAGGGACGGCATGCGCAAGCGACAGCGCCCGCATCACACGCAGGTTTTGCCATGACCGAACCGGAACGCATGCCCCGCACTCACCCAATCACTTTGATTTCATTGACGACACTGAGAATGCCGGGTGCACCCCAAGCTGCCATATAAGCCGCTGAACGCTCGGCCCAGGAATGTACCGAGCCACGCAAGGTCACCGTTGCGCCCTTGAGGGTGACTTCGATGCCTTTGGCCTCTTCGTTGGCCTGGCGGGCCAGCGCACTCTGAATGCGCGAGGTCACGTCCTTCGGGGTCATCACGGCCTTCAGCGAGATGCTGTTGCTGACACCGACCACTCCGATCAAGTCACGCACGACCTTGGCTGCGCTGTCGCGTTGGTAGTCCCAATCGACTTCACCCTTGAGGGATACCCAGCCCTTCTCCACCAGCACTTGGATACGCTCCGCAGGGATCAGCGCATGCCAGCGAAACGCGGCTTCAACGGCGGAGGCGATTTCGGTGTCGCTGCGTTTGTGGTTGGGCTCCAGCTTGACATCCAACTCGAGCGCAATCGCCTTGACCCCGGCCACGCGTTGCAGCGCACGTTGAATGGCTGACTTCTCTGCGAATGTTTCGAGGTGGCCGGTCAAGGTGACCACGCCGTCTTTGGCGGTAACGCCGACATGTGCTGCGTTGATGGCGGGGTCCCATTCCAGCTCGGCAACAACGTCCTTTTGCAGTTGTGAATCACTCTTCATGATTTTCTTTTGACAGGCATGAGATTGAAAGGCAGCGCGGCAAATGCCTGATTTCTCCCGCGCTTGCCAAGACACTCGCAGCGTCAGCGCTCGCTCAAATGGGGCGGTGACTGGCCTTGCGCGGGCTCGCCGGTCTCGGCATCGATCCAACCGGCGATGCCGATGTCGTCCTCGATTTCGGACAAGGTTTCGGTGGGTGCCAGACTATCCTCGCCCGCGTGCAGGTCGGCGGCGGCGAGCTCATAGCTTTCGAACGGGCCAACTTCCAGATTGCCGTTCTGTGCGATCCAGTAGTAGCCATCGGGCTTCAAGTTGATCGGGTCCTCGGCCATCACATCGACTGCTGAACCGATTTTCAGGACTCTGGCTTCGCGCAGCTGTTTGCGCGAGTGGCGTGCAGACTTTGTCTTCATGATGTGTGCTCTTTGAATTTTGTAAGCTCAAAGCTCCAGCGCGCTCAGATGCTTGGCCAAGTCGGGCAAGGCCAGTCCGCTCAGATCGCTGGGTACGGTGCTGCGCAAAGCCTTCATGCCAGCCGGATGCAAATGCGCCTTCAGCTCGCCAAGAAAGGGGCTGGACGCCACGAGACACAGCGCGTCACAGCGATGCGCAATCAACGCTTCCTCCACGTGAGCGGCCAGTTGGCGCGCAAACACGGCGTGCTCCTTGTGGCGGGGGTCGGTGTGCGGCGTCAAGGCCACGCCACCCACGCCGCCATCCCCCAGCGAGCGCTGCACATGCCCCGCGCGGTCCCGGTCAAGATCACTCCCCATGCCGCGACTCTGCGGGTGAATGAAGTCAGCCAGTTCCAGCAAGTGAGTGTGTCCCGGTGCCCACTCGCAAACGCGGGCCCGTGAAGCGTTGGCGACGATGAACCATGTTCGGGTCATGATTTGAACTCCATCAGGAGCGGGATGCCCCTGCTGGCAATTTAGATTTGTCCTGGAACACCGCGTTGAGCCAGCGCAAGCCCTGAACACTCAACACTGAGCACTGAGCACCCTCAATGACAGAACTGGCCCAGGCCTTAAGTTCGAGGGCCTGGGTTCGAAGGCCTGGATGTGACAACCCACCAAGGAGAAATTTGATGGCGAATAGTTCGATAGCAAGCCAAAAGCCTCGCAAGTCCGCGAGCGCGGGAAAGTCAGCCAGCCCAAACGAGCCGGTCGGAATGCCGAGACAACGAATGGGCAGGGGGAACGGGAACGGGACTGGCGCTGGCAATGGCCAGGCGGCCCAAGCGCTCAGACCCAAACGCGTGCCAGCTCGCGCACCGCTGGGTGGCGTCGGCAGCACAGTCAAACAAGGTGTCACCGCCAGCATGAAAGGGCTTGAGAAGATAGAAGTGCAGATTGCCAAGCTCGTGCGCATCACGGTGGCCGATGCACTGCGGGCTGGCGGCGACATGGCCCAGCAGTTGAACGTGGTGATCCACGACGTCATCAACGGCGCCATCGAGGCCAGCGAGCAAGTGGGTACCGATCTGGCCCTCAGCATCAAGGGCGTGGCGCGCGGCGTGGTGGAGGGTGTGAACGATGTTCAGGGTGACATCACAAAAGCAGCCAGCGCGATCGTCAAGACCGCCATGCGGCAAGCTCATCTGGTGGGTGCTGATGTGGTGGCAGTGGCGCGCCGTGCTCTGGACGGTATTGCCCAAGGCCTGAAGGAGACCGGCGGCAACGTCGCCGAGATCACGAAAATAGTGGTCAAAAGCGCAATTCAAGTGGCCTCCGGCATCAGCGAAATGGCTGACCACGCCGTCCGGCAAGTGCTGGCGGGCACCTCAAAAGGGCTGGAGGAAATTGCTGGCGAGCCCGTCAAAGTGAAGGCAACGCCAGCGCCCACACGCAGCAAGGCAAGAACCACTCCCACACCCAGCGATGCGACCGGCTCCTCGGCCAAGTCAGCCAAGTCCACCGCGTCAGCCAAAGCAGCCAAAACGTCAGCCAACGCGACAACCGCCAAGCGGGGCAGTACACCGCGACCGCAAGCCGTTTGATCTCGCACCGAGGAGGGGTGGCCTGAAAGGGCCGCTGCAGCTTGCGGCCCTTTCAGCGCCAGTCGTCGCTGCGTGCTTTAAAACAACTTGAACTCCGGCGGGGTACGGTTCCGGCTGGTGTCGGCCAAAGCCGCACGAACAGCGTCGTCTACCGTTTCCAGTGGAACGAACTCAAGGGCGCTGCGTGTGCTGTCCGGTAGCTCCCGCAGATCATTCAGGTTGCGTGCCGGCAGCAGCACCGT
>CANFYD010000259.1 GCA_947450745.1 Burkholderiales bacterium | reverse complement strand
CCCCCTGCTGAAGGTCTATGTGTTCGGCGAGATGATGGGCATTCCCAGGGCCGAGCAGGGTAGGCTGACTGGCAATCTCTCGACCATCCAGCAGGTCGCCGTGCTGATTTTCATCACCTTCACTGGCACCATGGCCGACCGGTTGGGCCGCCGCAAGGTTCTGATGATGGCGATGACGGGCTATATCGCCACCTTGTTCTTCTACCCGCTGGCCGGCAGCGTTGGCATGCTATTCGTTCTGCACTTCGTGCTGGGCCTATCGTCGACAGGCCACACGACCGGTGCCGGCACGATGATGGCCGACTACCCCGACAACCGTTCGCGCGGCAAGTTCATCAGCATGATGTTGGTACTGCAAGCGCTGGCCAGCGCCTTCTTTGTCAGTTGGCTGGGTTCGCGGATCCCGGGCTGGTTCACCGCCACCGGCATGCCGGCCGCCGAAGCAGGCCGCTATGCCTTCTGGGCCCTGGCCGGTCTGGGTTGTCTGGGCCTGGGGGTGGCTGCGCTGTTTCTGAAGGAGCCGGCACCGCCCGCAGTCAAGCCGGTCGCCAGTACCAGCCTGAAAGATGGCTTCAAGACCACCTGGGTCAATGCGGGCAAGGTCTATGCCCATGCGCGTGGCAATCCACGCTTCGCCCTGGTGATGCTGATGGGTGCTGTGATCCGCTCCGACTATGTGGTGATCGGGGCCTTTCTGTCGCTGTGGGTGATGCACGGGGCCACGGCCCAGGGTGTGACTGCGGCCGAGGCCCTGACCGTGGCGGGATTGTTGACGGCCACCTTGCAGATTTCTGCAGTGGCCGCGCCGCCGTTTTTCGGCTTCATCGCCGACCGCGTCAACCGCACGGTGATGCTGGTGATCGCGCTGGCGCTGACCGGCCTGGCCCTGTGCTCGACCCTGTTCATCAGTAATGTGCTGGGCCTTGGTATCTTCTTCGTTGTGGCGGCCATTGGCGCAGCCGAGCATGGCCTGATCATCGCCGCGCAATCGGTCTTCGGTGAAGAAGCCCCGCCCGATCTGCGCGGTTCTGCCCAGGGCCTGTTCGCATTTTTTGGTACCTTCAGCGTGGTCATTGTCAGCTTCATCAGCGGTATCGCCTTCGACCAAATAGGCCGCGTTGCGCCCTTTGTGATGGTGGGCTTGCTGAACCTCAGCTTTGCTGTGTTGGGCCTGTTCTTGCTACTGCGCCAGCGCCGCCTAGCCGCCCAGATTGCCGCCTGAAATCTAACAATTCCTTGCCATGAACCCGATTCCTCAGCATATTCCCAGCCTCATCAACGGTGTCGCCGTGCCCCTGCGTGCAGGCGGCTTCGATATCCCCGTCATCAACCCGGCGACCGAACAGACGATCAGCCTGCTGCGCGAGGCCGATGCGCATGACGTGGACGCGGCGGTCAAGGCCGCACGCAAGGCCTTTGACGAGGGGCCCTGGCCTCGGATGGATATCGAAGCGCGCAAGGACATCCTCTACGCCATCCACAACATCATGATGGCCCACCTGGATGAGCTGCTGGCGCTGGAGGTCATGCACGCCGGTCTGCCGATCAGCAGCGTGCGCCACCACGTGATCCGTGCGGCCAAGAACTTCCAGATGTTTGCCGAGGTGGCCAGTACCGTGGCCGGCCAGACCTACACGCAGACGAAGAACTACCTGACCTATGTGACCCGCGAGCCCAAGGGCGTCGGCGCGCTGATCGCCCCGTGGAACGCGCCGCTGGCGCTGGCTTCGATGCGCGTGGCCACTTGCATCGCGTTTGGCAACACCTGCGTGCTCAAGCCCAGCGAGTTCACGCCGCTGTCGATGCTGCGCATGGTCGAGCTGTTCCACGAGGCCGGCCTGCCGCCGGGCGTGGTCAATCTGGTCAATGGTCGCGGCCACATCACCGGCGTGTCCCTGGTCTCGCATCCGGGCATCGACATGGTCGGTTTCACCGGTGGCTCGCACACCGGGCGCGCCATCATGGCGGCGGCGGGAGCCAACTTGAAACCCTGCATCCTGGAGCTGGGCGGCAAGTCGGCCAACATCATTTTCGAGAGCGCCGACTTCGAGCAGGCCCTCGACGGCGCACTGGTCAGCATCTACTCCAACAACGGCCAGCAATGCCTGGCGGGTTCTCGCATCCTGGTGCAGCGCGGCATTGCCGACCGCTTCATCAAGGCCTTTGTCGAGCGCACCAAGAAGCTGCGCATCGGTGACCCGATGGACCCGCGCACCGAGATCGGCCCGCTGGCCTACAAAGCCCACATGGAGCGGGTGCTGAGCTTTGTCGAAGTGGCCCAGGCCGATGGTGCCGAACTGTTGGTCGGCGGCAAGCGAGCCGCCGGTTTCGAGACCGGCTATTACGTCGAGCCCACTGCAGTGCTGGCACCCAGCAACAAGACCCGCATCTGCCAAGAAGAGGTGTTCGGACCCTTCGCGACCTTTGTGGTCTTCGACACGATGGCCGAGGCGATTGCGATGGCCAATGATTCGCCGTTCGGTCTGGTGTCGTATGTCTGGTCGCAAAACCTGGCCGAAACCATGCACTGCAGCCGCGACATCCGCGCCGGGGTGGTGTGGGTCAACACGCCGATGATGCGCGAGCTGCGCGCGCCCTTTGGCGGCTACAAGGAATCCGGCGTCGGCCGCGACGGCGCCACGACCAGCGCCGAGTTTTTCACCGAATACAAGACCACCAGCATCCCGATCGACCCGGTGGTGATGCCCCGGCTCGGCCTCGGCTGACGTAGCGCCATGACGATAGCCATCGAGCAGCTGCGGCAATGGATAGGCCGCAGCGAGCAGCGCCATGCCCGCTTGGACCCGGTACCGGCCCAGGCGCTGGCCGCGACGCTGGACCGCGACGACGTGTTGCAGGACGGCGAGGTGCTGCCCGCGCCGTACCACTGGCTGTACTTTCTGCCCGCTGTGCCGCAGTCGCAGTTGGGCGTGGACGGCCATCCGGCGCGCGGCGGATTGCTGCCACCGGTGCCCTTGCCGCGCCGCATGTGGGCCGGTGGGCGGCTCAGTTTCCTCCTGCCCTTGCGGCTGGGCGAGCAGATGAGCAAACGGTCCGAAGTGATCGACGTGCAGCACAAGAGCGGCAAGAGCGGCGAGCTGGTGTTCGTCACCGTGCAGCACCGAATCTTCAATGCGGACGGGGTGCTGGCGCTGGAGGAAGAGCAGGACCTGGTTTACCGCGATGCGCCGACGGCATCGATAACGGCGGCGGCCCCTCCTGTTGAGCATCGACCTGCAATCTGGCAGCGCGAGCTGCGGCCCGACCCGGTGCTGCTGTTCCGCTACTCGGCCCTGAGCTTCAACAGCCACCGCATTCATTACGACCTGCCCTATGCGACCGAGGTCGAGGGCTATCCGGGCCTGGTCGTTCACGGCCCGCTGATCGCCACCTTGCTGCTCGACCATCTGCGCCGTCACAGCGAGCCGCCGCTGCGCAGCTTCGAGTTCAAAGCCGTCCGTCCGTTGATCGCCGGCACCACGCTGCGCCTGTGCGGTCAACCGGGGTCAGGTCTTGCCTCGCTGTGGGCCGAGGACGCCGATGGCCACATCTGCATGCAGGCCAGCGCCCGATTCGGCTGAACCATTTCATTCAAAGGACACCACCCCATGCATGCCAACCGCAGCGACCAATACCAAGACATCCGCGAGGCCGTGCGCGCGCTGTGCGCCGAGTTCCCCGATGAATACCACCGCAAGATCGACGAGCAGCGCGCCTATCCCGAGGCCTTTGTCGATGCCTTGACCAAGGCCGGCTGGATGGCGGCGCTGATCCCGGCCGAGTACGGCGGCTCGGGCCTGGGCCTGACCGAGGCCTCGGTGATCATGGAGGAGATCAACCGCGGCGGCGGCAACTCCGGGGCCTGCCACGGCCAGATGTACAACATGAACACCATCCTGCGCAACGGCTCGCAGGCGCAGAAAGATCTTTACCTGCCCAAGCTGGCTGCCGGCGAGTTGCGCATCCAGGCCATGGCCGTCACCGAACCGACGACCGGCACCGACACCACCAAGCTGAAGACCATTGCCGTCAAGAAGGACGGCCGCTATGTCGTCAACGGTCAGAAGGTCTGGATCTCGCGGGTCCAGCACTCGGACATGATGATCTTGCTGGCCCGCACGACGCCGCTGGCTGACGTGAAGCGCAAGTCCGAGGGTCTGTCCTGCTTTCTGGTCGATCTGCACCAGGCCATCGGCCATGGCCTGACCGTGCGGCCGATCCCGAATATGGTCAACCACGAGACGAATGAGCTGTTCTTCGACAACCTCGAAATCCCGGAGGAGAACCTGATCGGCGAGGAGGGCAGGGGCTTCCGCTACATCCTCGATGGCCTGAATGCCGAGCGCGCCCTGATTGCCGCCGAGTGCATCGGCGACGGCTACTGGTTCATCGACCGCGCCACCCGCTATGCCAACGAGCGCGTCGTGTTCGACCGCCCGATCGGCAAGAACCAGGGCGTGCAGTTCCCGATCGCCGATGCTTACATCGAGATCGAGGCAGCCAATCTGATGCGCTTCAAGGCTTGCCAACTGTTCGATGCCGGCCAGGCCTGCGGGGCCGAGGCGAATATGGCCAAGTACCTGGCGGCCAAGGCCTCGTGGGAGGCGGCCAATGTCTGCATGCAAACGCACGGCGGCTTCGGCTTTGCCTGCGAATACGACATCGAACGCAAGTTCCGCGAGACCCGCCTCTACCAGGTGGCACCGATCTCCACCAACATGATCTTCAGCTATGTGGCCGAGCATGTGCTTGGCTTGCCGAAGTCCTACTGAGCATGGCCAAGATCCGACCGCTCGACGGCATCACCGTGGTCTCGCTGGAGCACGCGGTAGCCGCGCCATTTGCCACCCGCCAACTTGCCGACCTGGGGGCGCGCGTCATCAAGATCGAACGGCCGGGCGAGGGTGACTTTGCGCGCAAGTACGACCAGCGCGTCAAGGGCCAGGCGTCCTACTTCGTCTGGATCAATCGGGGCAAGGAAAGCCTGACGCTGGACTTGAAGAAGCCCGGCGCGGATGAGGTGCTGCAACGCCTGCTGCGCAAGGCCGATGTGCTGGTACAGAATCTGGCGCCCGGCGCGGCCAAGCGGCTGGGCCTGAGCGAAGCGACGCTGCGCCCCGCGCATCCGGGCCTGGTGATCTGCAATATCTCCGGCTATGGCGACGATTTGGAGCATCCCGGCCCCTACCGTGACAAGAAAGCCTATGACCTGCTGATCCAGGCCGAGGCCGGCTTGCTTTCCTTGACCGGCACGCCCGAGCAGGTCGCCCGCGCGGGCATCTCGGTGGCCGACATTTCGGCCGGCATGTATGCCTACAGCAGCATCCTCGCCGCCTTGTTGCAGCGCGGCCGCACGGGCCACGGGTGCAGCCTCGATGTCAGCATGCTCGAATGCTTGGCCGAGTGGATGGGCAACCCGATGTACTACGGGTTCGACGGTCAGCCGCAAGCGCCGCGCGCCGGGGCCAGCCACCCCAGCGTCTACCCATACGGCCCTTTCGCCACCGGTGACGGCAAGACCGTGCTGTTTGGCCTGCAGAACGAACGCGAGTGGGCCAACTTCTGTCAGCAGGTGCTGCAAGCGCCTGCGCTGCAAGCCGACCGGCGCTTCGACAACAACACAAAACGCAGCGCCCATCGCATCGAACTGAAGGCCTTGATCGAGGACCTGTTCAAGCCGCTCAATGCCGAGCAGGTGATTGCCCGGCTGGACGCCGCGCAGATCGGCAATGCCGCCGTCAACGACATCGCTGCGCTGTGGGCGCATCCGCAGCTGCAGGCGCGCGGTCGCTGGACGGAAGTGGGCAGCCCGGCCGGGCCGATTGCGGCGTTGAAGCCGCCTGCTGTCAGCTCGACCTTCGAGCCCTGCATGGGCGCTGTGCCGGCGCTGGGCGCGCACACCGATGCGCTGCTGGCCGAGCTGGGTTTTGATGCCGCAGGCAAGGCTGCGTTGCAGCAGAGCGGCGCGGTATGACGGCCGAAGCTTTGGCACTCGCGCAGGCACGCAGCTTTTTGTTCGTG
>CANFYD010000258.1 GCA_947450745.1 Burkholderiales bacterium | reverse complement strand
TTGGTTGTTGTGCGAAATCATCAGCTCGAAGTCGCTGGCGGCATCGCCCAGCAAGACCGCCGCCTCCCGCATCATCCGCGCGCCCTGCCAAGGGTCGCCCATGCGCTCAAGGCAAGCGCCGGTGGCGTTTAGCGCAATCGCGACCATGCGCGGGTCGCCCAATTCGTGGGCGCGGGCCAGGCTTTCGGTGACATGGGCGAGGGCGGTTTCAAAATCGCCCCGCTCGGCGCAGGCATAAGACGTCCAGCGCAGCAGTTCGCAGAGCAAGGCGCTGCTGCCCTGATCGCGCAACAGCGGCAGCAATTGCTGGCTGCCTGCCAGCATGGCGAGCGCATCGCCGCGCCGGAACTGAAAGAAGGCGCGCAGGCTGCCTGCCTCCAGTTGCTCGGCCAAAAAGCCCTGCTGCCGGGCCGCGTCCCAGGCTTTGCAAGCCAAGCTCAGACCGAGATCAAGATCGCCCTGGCGTTGCGCCACGGCCTGCACCAGCCAAGCGGCGATCTGCTCACCGTCGGGCTGGCCTTGAAGAGTTTCTTGCATCTGCGCCTCGTGGTTGCTGGGCGCAAGAGTAGCCGATTCGAAGGGCGGCTGAAAACCGCCTGACCAGGGGGTTACGCGGACTGACCAGGATGCTCAGCAACTCAGCAACTCAGCGACTCTGCGGCATCACGAATTCCGCCCCCTTGCTGACGCTGGCGGGCCAGCGCTGCATGATGCTCTTCTGCTTGGTGTAGAAGCGCACGCCTTCCTCGCCGTAGGCATGCATGTCGCCGAACAGGCTCTTCTTCCAGCCGCCAAAGCCGTGCCAAGCCATCGGCACCGGGATGGGCACATTGATGCCTACCATGCCGACTTGGATGCGGCGGGCGAATTCGCGCGCCACATTGCCGTCGCTGGTGTAGCAGGCCACGCCGTTGCCGTATTCATGCGCGTTGACCATGTTGACCGCCTCGGCGAAGTCGTTGACCCGCACGCAGGCCAGCACCGGGCCGAAGATTTCTTCCTTGTAGATGCGCATGTCGGTGCTGACATGGTCGAACAAGGTGCCGCCGGTGAAGAAGCCCTGCTCATAACCCTCGACTTTGTGGCCACGGCCGTCGACTACCAACGTGGCGCCTTCTTCCACGCCGATGCCGATATAGCCCTCGATGCGGTCACGCGCCTCGCGGGTCACGATCGGGCCCATTTCGGCGTCCAGCTCCATGCCGTTCTTGATCTTCAGCGCGCGGGCACGCTCGGCCAGCATCGGCACGATCTTGTCGGCCACATCGCCGACCAGCACCGCCACCGAGATCGCCATGCAGCGCTCGCCGGCAGAGCCGTAGGCCGCGCCGATCAGCGCGTCGACGGCCTGGTCGATGTCGGCGTCCGGCATCACCACCATGTGGTTCTTGGCCCCGCCCAGCGCCTGCACGCGCTTGCCGTTCTTGGCCCCGGTTTCGTAGATGTACTGGGCAATCGGGGTCGAGCCGACAAAGCTCAGCGCCTTCACGTCGGGGTGGTTCAGCAATCCGTCCACCGCCACCTTGTCTCCTTGCAGGACGCTGAAAATGCCGTCCGGCAAGCCGGCCTGCTTGAGCAACTGCGCCACGAACAGGCTGGCCGACGGGTCACGCTCGCTGGGCTTCAGGATGAAGGCATTGCCGGTGGCAATCGCCATCGGTGCCATCCACATCGGCACCATGAAGGGGAAGTTGAACGGCGTGATACCGGCCACCACGCCGAGCGGCTGGCGCAGCGTCCAGTTGTCCATGCCGGTCGAGACCTGGTCGGTGAAGTCGCCCTTCAACAGCTGCGGCGCGCCGCAAGCGAACTCGACGATGTCGATGCCGCGAGCCACCTCGCCCATCGCGTCGGTGAAGACCTTGCCGTGCTCGGCCGTGATCATCGCGGCGATGGTCTCCTTTTGCTGGTTCAGCAACTCCAGAAACTTGAACATCACGCGGGCGCGGCGCAGCGGCGGCGCATCGGCCCAGGCCGGGAATGCCGCTTGCGCGGCGGCCACGGCGGAATTCACATCGTCCAAGCTGGCCAACTGCACCTGCCGTGCCACTTGGCCGGTGGTCGGGTTGAAGACGGCCTGGCTGCGCCCGGACGTTGCCGGCTGCAATTGGCCGTTGATGAAATGGGTCAGGTCGGCGGTGCTGGTGTAAGGGCTGGTCATGGCGGTCTCCGGTGTGTGCACGCAGTCTAGGGATGTGCGCCGCCCTTGCCAATCGCTTCCTGCTGATTTGATTGTTCGGTAATATGAACAATCATGAGTACTAATCAGGACTTACGCAAAATTGTTCCAGCTAGGCATGACGCCAAAGACAGTACGCCTGTACGGCAAGGCGGAGGAACGACGCTGGGGCGGTTTTGCGTAAGTCCCACTCCAACACCCTCAGACCTGCGGCAAGACGTCTTGTGGGGCCAACTGCACGCGCTGACCGTGATTGCCCAAGTGGGCAGTTTCACCAAGGCGGCGCAGCGGCTGGGCTTGTCGAAAGCGGCTGTCAGCCAGCGCATTGCCGAGCTGGAACGGGCGATGGGCCAGAACCTGATCGCGCGCACCACCCGCTCGGTGCGCTTGTCCGAGGCCGGCCAGCATTTGGTCGATGACACCGAGGCCAGCTTTGCCCAAATTACCGCGAGCTTGGCAGCGGCGCGCGATGCGGTGGGCCAGCCGCGCGGGCTGTTGCGCGTCACCGCACCGGTGGCGCTCGGTCGCCAGCATGTGGCACCGCTGCTGACCGCCTTCTTCCGCCAATATCCGGAAATTCGCATCGAGCTGGACTTGTCCGACCGCCTGGTCTCGCTGACCCAGGAGGGTTTTGATCTGGCCATCCGCCACACCAGCGCGCCGCCCGACACCCATGTGGCCGTCAAGCTGTGCAGCTCGCGCGCCATGCTGGTGGCCAGCCCGGCCTATGTGTTGGCCCAAGGTAGACCGGCCCACCCGGACGAATTGGCGCGCCACGCCTGTCTGCCCTATTTGCGCCCGGGGCCCGCCTTCTGGCTGTTCGAGCGCAGTGGCGGGGTTCCGGGCAGCGAGCCCGAGCGGCTGCGCGTCCCCGTGCAAGGCCCGCTGCGTGCCGGCAACAGCGAAATCTTGCGCGACGCCGCGCTGGCCGGCCTAGGCCTGGCCCTGCTGCCCGACTTCACCGCCGCGCCCGCACTGGCGCAGGGCAGCTTGGTCGAGGTGTTGGCTGAGTGGCGGCCGGTCGACTTTTTTGGCGACGCCATTTACGCCGTCCACCGCTGGAGCAGCAGCACGCCGCGACCACTGCGCTTGTTGGTGGCGCATTTGCAAAGCTGCTTGGCGCAAGGGTTTGCTTGATCAGCACCCGCGCAGACACCGCGAAACCACTTTGCAGAAGTCAAAAAAAACGCTCCCCCAGCGAACCAGGTGAGCGTTGAAAGTCCTCAAGAGGACTGTCGTTGGGACAGCTGCAAAGCCAAGACACTTTGCTTAAGTCAAACTTTAAAGATTTGGCCGCCGTCCGGACATCCCCATTTAGGGGGAGACGCGGAGCCAGAAGGCTGTCGGACTGGCGCAGCGGCAGAGCATTTCGGCGGGACAATGCGCAGATGAGTCAGTCAAAGCCCCCACGTCCGCCGGCCTCACGTCCGCCCGCCTCCCGCCCCGCCGGAGCCGCCCGCCCAGCCGCCCGGCAATCGCCCCATGCGTCGCCGCAGCCGGCACCGCAGCGCTCGGCCTATCCACCCGCCAGGCCGGCGTTCCACCAACCGGCTCACCAACAGGCGCGCCCGCCCGCACGTCAGCCCGCGCCCGCCACGCCACCCGCGCCGCTGCAGCCCTTGAGCGAAGCCGAGCTGGACCAATTGCAGGACTTGCTGGACGCCGTGCCCGCGCCGCTGGAAACGCTGGACGTCACCATGCTGGACGGTTTCCTGGTCGGCGTGCTGCTGCAACCGAAGGCCGTGCCCACATTTCAGTGGACGCGCTATGTGCTGGACACCGAGGGCCGCAGCCCGCCGGAGGGCTTTGATTCGCGCCAGCTGATCGGCCTGGTCAAGCGGCGCTATCAGGAGCTGAACCAGGCCATCACGCAGCGGCTCTGGTTTGACCCCTGGGTGTTCGAGCTGGAAGAAGATGCCGACCCTTCAGAAGTGGTGTTCCCCTGGGTCGCCGGCTTCTCGCTCGCCACCGAACTGTTCCCCGACCTGACGCGTGAAGAAGCGGCCGACCTGCTCGAACCGCTGGCCTCGCTCTACATGCACATGGACCCGGACGACCTGGAAGACGCCGACGAGTTGCTGCAAGTGATCGAAACGCTGGAGCCTCCCGCCGACCTCAGCGAAGCGGTCGAAAGCCTGGTCCGCTCGACGCTCGAGTTGGCCGACATCAGCCGCCCACAGCCCAAGCCGGTCGCCGCGCAGAAGCCGCCGGCACGGCGCGGGCCGGCAAGGCCGAGGGATAGATATTGATGTTTTGGGTGACAGACCGCCCGAGCGCAGCGAGTAGCTCTGTCATCCACTGATTAAGCGGGTTCTGGGTGACAGACCGCCCGAGCGCAGCGCAGCGAGGTGAGTAGCTCTGTCACCCACTGATCAAGCGGAGCGGGTTATCGAAGGCCAGATGTCGACGAAGCACGACAGCCAAGCATTCTGCTGGCGACCTTCCCAAATGGCTCCGGGCGCTTGATCAACTGCCACCGGTTCGCTCTGGCTACTAAAGCAGGGCCTTGTCGAAGAAGGCCGTGACTTCGATGGCGAGCTGCTTCAGGAACGCATCGCGATTGAAGCCCGGCGGGTTCGCTGCGACGTCGCCGTCCGGGCTGGGGAGGGCCATGCTGGGCGTATCCATGAAGGCGAAGTGCCAGGCGTTGGGCACCCGATGCAGGTTCGCTGCGGGCAGCTTGCTGGCGACCCATTCGGCATGGAATCGGGGCACCAGGAAACGGTCGAGCTCGGCCTCGTAGATCAGGGTCGCCGCGCCAACCGTGGCCATCGATTCGGCGTTCAGCGGCACACCGGTCGGGGCCATCGCGACGATCGCCCGAACGCGCCCGTCCTTCAGCGGGGAGGTGGTCTCAGACAACGGCGGCATCGCAAGCCCCGGGCGGCCCAAGCTGCAGAAGATCGGGTCTTCGGATGCCTCGGCCAAGCAGTGCTGCCTCATCCGGGGCAAGTCCGGCCGGGCTCCCGCCAACGCCAGCACCGTATAGCCGCCGGCCGAGTGTCCCAGTGCACCCACGCGAGGCCCTTGGCTGTCGGTCGCAATGCGAGCTTTCCACGCGGGATCGGCCAGGATCGCGTCGATGACCCGAGAGGCTTGCCGCGGCCGCTCGTCGAAGTAGTGCTCGGGGGTCTTCTCCATCAGCGACCGATCCTGCCAGTTGTCGCCGGGATGCCGAAGCGCGGCGACCAGATAGCCGTTCCGGGCGAGGGCTTGCGCCAGCGAGCTGTGCCCGAGCTCGGTGCCGCCGATGCCGTGACTGAGCAAGATCAGCGCCTTGACCTTGTCGACGGGTTTGCCGCCGATGGCGACCTCGAGCGCGAACGGGCCCATGGCGATGGCGCGCGGCGCGGCCATCGTCGGGTAGTACAGCGCGACCGTTGTCGTGGGCGCACCCGGCGTCGCACCCGCCGTCTGGATCTGCACCCAGCCGGCCTCGTAGGCGTGCGCGTGTGCTGCGACGAGCAGGATGGCCAGCGAAGCCAGGAGGCGCCGAAGTAGGCAGTTCATGTGATGCTCCAGATTTTCAGGTGGTGCCCGAGTGTCGAAGCAGCCTGCGAGCTGGCAATGGGGCGTGCGACAAAGTGAAGGCCGGGCAGCGCGAAGCGACCGCCGGAGGTCGCCGACGGCGCGCCGATCAGAGGTGCTTGCCGAAGCGAAATAACTTGACCAGTGACAGGGTGCCAAGAAAACCGCGCATTTCCGTCAAGAGCGTGAAGGCGCTCCAACGCGAGCATCAGCAAGTCGAAGCTGGCACTGCGGGCTCGGCCGTAAGCTGCTCAGCGCAGGCCCCCCGAACGCAGCCTCGAAGCCAGCGATGCGCCGGATCTCCATCCAAGCGCGGATGCCAGAGCATGGAC
>CANFYD010000257.1 GCA_947450745.1 Burkholderiales bacterium | reverse complement strand
GGAGGTCAAGGAGGAAGCCGCAGCCTTAGGCTGCGCTGGGGGACACGGAGAAAACCGCCCCGCCGGGCTGATCCCGCGAGGAGCTTGCGATGCCCTGAAGCCTGCAGCCCGGAACAGCGGTTGAAATACCCCATCCGCACCTCCATGTAGCTGACCCATGGACCAACAATCTCCCCTCTTCCACGGCACCACCATCATCAGCGTGCGTCGCCAAACCGCCGCCGGCTTGCAGGTGGCCATCGGCGGTGACGGCCAAGTGACGCTGGGCACCATCGTCGTCAAGGCCAGCGCCCGCAAAGTGCGCAAGCTGCACCGCGACCAAGTGCTGGCCGGCTTTGCCGGTGCCACCGCCGATGCTTTCACCTTGTTCGAGCGCTTTGAAGCGAAGCTGGAAAAGCATCAAGGCCACTTGGTGCGCGCCGCCGTCGAGCTGACCAAGGATTGGCGCACCGACCGCGTGCTGCGCCGCCTCGAAGCGATGTTGGTGGTGGCAGATCGCACCGCCTCCTTGATCATCACCGGCAACGGCGACGTGCTGGAGCCCGAGCTGGGTATTGCGTCGATCGGCTCCGGCGGTGCTTACGCGCAAGCGGCAGCGCGGGCCTTGCTCAAACACAGCGACTTGAACGCCGCCGACATCGTCAAGCAGTCACTGGAAATTGCCGGTGATCTGTGCATCTACACGAACCAAAACCATACGATCGAGATCTTGGAATGAGCTCAATGACGCCGCAGGAAATCGTCTCCGAACTCGACCACCACATCGTTGGCCAGAACGCCGCCAAGCGCGCCGTCGCCATCGCGATGCGCAACCGCTGGAGGCGACAGCAAGTGCCCGACGCCCTGCGGGCCGAGATCACCCCGAAAAACATTCTGATGATCGGCCCCACCGGCGTCGGCAAGACCGAGATCGCCCGGCGCTTGGCCAAGCTGGCCGGCGCGCCCTTCATCAAGGTGGAGGCGACCAAGTTCACCGAGGTGGGCTATGTCGGCAAAGACGTCGACTCCATCATCCGCGACCTGATGGACATGGCCGTCAAGCAAGAGCGCGAAGTGCAGATGAAGCGCCAGCGTGTGCGCGCCGAGGACGCGGCCGAGGAGCGCATGCTCGACATCCTGGTGCCGCCGCCGCGCGGTGAAGTGGCCGAGGACAGCAGCACGCGCCAGATGATGCGCAAGCGCCTGCGCGAAGGCCTGATGGACGACAAGGAGGTTGAAATCGACCTGCTTGAAACCAAGCCGACGATGGAGATCCTCAGCCCCATGGGTCAGCCCGGCATGGAGGACATGGCCGAGCAACTGAAAGGTCTGTTCTCGCAAATGGGCGCGGGCAAGCGCAAGACCCGCAAGTTGAAGATTCCCGAGGCGCTCAAACATCTGGTCGAAGAAGAAGCGGCCAAACTGCTGAACGAGGACGACATCAAGACCGCCGCCCTGCACAGCGCGCAAGAAATGGGCATCGTCTTCATCGACGAGATCGACAAGGTCACCAGCCGCTCGGACTCCGGCAGCGCCGAAGTCTCGCGCCAGGGCGTGCAGCGCGACCTGCTGCCGCTGGTGGAGGGCACGACGGTCAACACCAAATACGGCATGGTCAAGACCGACCACATCTTGTTCATCGCCTCCGGTGCCTTCCATCTGAGCAAACCGAGCGATCTGATCCCCGAGCTGCAAGGCCGCTTCCCGATCCGGGTCGAGCTGGGCTCGCTGTCGGTCGATGATTTCGAAGCCATCCTCAGCAGCACCCACGCCAGCCTGGTCAAGCAATACCAAGCCCTGCTTTCTACTGAAGGCGTGACGCTGGCCCTGAACCAGGCGGGCATTCGGCGCTTGGCCGAAATCGCCTTCGAAGTGAACGAGCGCACCGAGAACATCGGCGCGCGCCGTCTCGCCACGGTGATGGAGCGGTTGCTCGACGAGATCAGCTTCGACGCCCCCAATCTGGGCGGCCAGACCATCACCATCGGCGCGGCCGAAGTGGATGCCAAGCTGGGCGAGTTGGCCAAGAACGAGGATTTGTCGCGCTTCATTCTTTGACGCCTGAGTAGACCGCTGGCGGCTGTGCCTGTCCGCTTGATCGGCATCAAGACGGGCTCACCGGCGGAACTCTACGATGGCTCATGCCACACCGCCTGACCACCCGCAGCTGGGGCCTGAGCCGGCCTTCCGCGATCAACTCGGCCGCCATGCGCGCCGAGAAATTTTGGCGCTGGCCGGTGCTGGTGGCGCTATTGGCCACCATTCCGGCGTTCTACATCGAGCTGCTGGAAAACCTGCCGACGCCGCTGGCCATCGTGATCTACCTGGCCGCAGCGGCGCTGATCTGCCTCTCGCTGTGGCAGGTGGCGCGTCAGGTCAGCTACCCACGGCAATATCTGCGCAGCAATGCACTTGACCTGGTGCTGGTGGCGGGTTTGCTGGCGGCCGCCTTGCTGGCACCCAGCGCGAATTCATCCGTCGCGCTGGCGGTTCGCTTGCTGGTGGCTATGCTGACGCTGCTGCGCATGGTGTGGGCCGTCAAAGCCTGGGTGACACGCGGCGGCCTGGGCTATTTGGTGCTGCTGGCTCTGTTGGTGCTGGGCTTTTGCGGCGTGGGCTTCTGGGCGCTGGAACCGAAGGTGCACAGCTTGGGTGACGGCCTTTGGCTGGCCTTCACCACCGCCGCCACCGTCGGTTACGGCGATATCGTGCCGACCACCCCGGCCGCCAAAATCTTCGCTGTCTTCGTCGTGCTGCTGGGCTACGCCGTGCTGTCCCTGGTCACCGCCGCGATTGCGGCGATGTGGGTGGAAAGCTCGGAGCGCCACCTGGAGCGGGACATCTTGCGCGACCTGCATGTGCAGTTGCGCAGCGTTCACCAGGAGTTGGCTGCATTGAAGGAACAACTGCGCCGGCCTGAATAATCAGGCGGCCGAGATTCTCGCGGCTTGCCTGCGACTACAGCGCCAGCCGGTGCGATTGCAGGGCCAGCATGCCGTCGAAGATCAGTCCCTCAAGCAACTCGTGCTCGATTTCCAGCGTTGGGGCGACCTTCCAGCCGGCCCCGCCGGTCATCAAGGTCAAGGGCTCGGCACCGGCTCGCTTGTGCAAATGGCGGTGCATGCGCTCGATCGCGCCGGTGATGGCGTAGTTGCCGCCGCTGGTCAGCGCGTCCGAGGTGTTGGTGGGGAACTCGCGCACCTCGCCGGTGGGCACCCGCAAACCCGCCGTGCCGCCTTCCAGCGCGCGCAGCATGATGCCGTGGCCGGGCATGATCAAGCCGCCCAGAAAATGCCCGGACGCGTCCAGTGCGTCGACCGTCACTGCCGTGCCGATCATCACCACCAGCGCGGCGCGCGGGCCGGCGGGTGCCACCGCCCGCTGCAGCACATGCGAGCGCGCCCCGATCAGCGCGACGAAACGGTCCACCCCCAAGCGGCCCGGATGGTCATAGCCGTTGGTGACGCCGCCCGCGTGAGC
Source organism: Burkholderiales bacterium (assembly GCA_947450745.1). Lineage (GTDB taxonomy): Bacteria > Pseudomonadota > Gammaproteobacteria > Burkholderiales > Burkholderiaceae_C > Paucibacter_A. Next base: position 2,580 of record CANFYD010000257.1, on the reverse strand, counting down.
GCTTGAAACAACCCAGCGCGGCTCTTCGTCCCACAGCTCCAGCTGCTCCTCGACGCGGCGGCGCACCGCATCGCCGGCCACGTTGCAGCCCAGCACGCTGTGCGGCACGGCCAAACCGCGCCAATCGCTGTCGGCCAACTGTTCAATGTTTTCCAGAAACACGGCCCCGTGAGCCAACAGCACGGCGCCCGGTTGCGGCGACGCATATTGAGCCCATTTCAGGCGGGTGTTTCCGATGTCGATGGCCAAAAAGCTCATGGCGGCAGGGTCAATGTCAAAGGTTGGCAGCCTAACAGCTCCAGCCCGCGTTTTTGAGCGTGGACCACTGCGGCGCACCGACTTCGGCGTCGCTCGGACCGCCCGCTGACGGCGCGGCTGCCGCAGCATGCCAAAAAGCTCCTCAAGTTGGGCGCATAGCGGACGATACACAGACTCGAAGGTCGAATTCCGGGTTCAGGTCCGCTACGCCACACAACGCCGCAGGGGCCGCGCGGATCTGAAGCAAAAAAACCATCACCAGACAAGCCAGCGTCATGAAATCACTGTCCATCTCCACCAAGCTGTGGCTACCCGTCATCGTCCTGACCCTGGTCATCACCATGCTGACCTCGCTGTCGATCTGGCGCACGCAAACCGCGCTCGTCAAGGCAAAAGGCTCGCAGCAAGAGCAACAGAGCAAGCTGGAGTTGGCCCTGCGCTGGCGCGGCTTGACCGAGGCGAATGTGACCCGAGTGGCGGCCGGCATCCTCAGCAGCGATGCGGTCGTGGCCGACACCTTCAAGCCCGAAATCGAGGCCACCACGGCCAAGATTTCTGCGATCCAGAAGCAATTGGAGTCGGCGGCCGAACGTGCGGAAGAAACAGCGGCAATGGGCAAAATCGCAACAACCCGCGCGGCCTATATCAGCCTGCGCAGCGAAGTCATCAAGCTGAAGGCCGGCGGCGATATGGCGGCCGCGCTCAGCGCCTTGAAGGGCCGCATGATGCCGGCAGTCACCAGCTATCTGGACGCACAACAAGATTTCATCAAGCTCCAGCTGCAGCGTTCCGACGAGCAACGCGAAACCGCCAGCGCCGAGCGCATGCACACCGTTTGGCTGTTGACCGGCGTGATGGCCGCCATCATCCTGGCCCTGGTCGCGTCCACCCGCCTGCTGGTGCGCTCGATCAGCCTGCCCTTGAATGAATTGGCGCGCCAAGCCGAGCGCATCGGCAACAGCGACTTGAGCGGTGTGATCCAGGTTGACCGGAGCGACGAAATCGGCGAGGTGCAGCGCGCGCTGAGCGGCATGCAGGCGGCGCTGAACAACGTTGTCGGACTGGTTCGCCACAGCGCCGACAGCATCCAGACGGCCAGCCAGGAAATTGCCACCGGCAACCTGGACCTGAGCCAGCGCACCGAGCAAACCGCCTCCAACCTGCAGCAGACCGCCAGCTCGATGGGCGTCATGACCAGCACCGTGCAACACAGCGCCGAGAATGCCGCCACCGCCAATCAATTGGCCAGCAGCGCAGCCCAGGTCGCACAGCGCGGCGGCGCGGTGGTCGGCCAAGTGGTGAGCACGATGGACGAGATCAACAGCAGCTCGAAGCGGATCGGCGACATCATCGGCGTGATCGACGGCATCGCCTTCCAGACCAATATCCTGGCGCTGAATGCGGCGGTGGAAGCGGCCCGGGCCGGTGAACAGGGACGTGGCTTTGCGGTGGTGGCGTCGGAAGTGCGCTCGCTGGCGCAGCGCTCGGCCGCAGCGGCCCGGGAGATCAAAACCTTGATCGGCGTCAGCGTTGAAAAGGTTGAAGCCGGTGCCCGGCTGGTGCAGGACGCCGGCAGCACGATGACCGAGATCGTCGCCAGCGTCGGCCGGGTCAGCGACATCATTGGTGAGATCAGCGCCAGCACGGTCGAGCAGAGCTCGGGCCTGGGCACGATCAACAGCGCCGTCGGTCAGCTCGACCAGATGACGCAGCAAAACGCCGCATTGGTGGAACAGAGCGCCGCCGCCGCTGAGTCGCTGCGCGACCAGGCAGCCCGCTTGGCCGGCCTGGTCAGCGGCTTCAAGCTGACTTGAGGCTGCGTGCGTCGGCCAGCAAGGCTTGCACCGCGTGCGCTTGCTTGACCACCTGGCCGATGACCAGAATGGCCGGGCTGCTGATCGCGTTGTCGCGCAAGCAGGCGGCCAGCGTGGTCAGCGTGCAAATGGCGTGGCGCTGCTGCGGCGTGTGGGCGGCCGAAATCGCGGCGGCCGGGGTGTCGGGGGCCAAGCCACCTTCGATCAGGGCTGCAGTCAGCACTTCAGCGCGCGCCAGACCCATGTAGATGACCAGGGTCAAGCCGCTGCGGGCCAGCGCCGCCCAATCGGGCGCTTGCGAGCCTTCGGTCACAGCGGCTTCAGCGGCTTCACCGGTGTCCACTTCGCGACGGCTGTGGCCGGTCACAAAAGCGACGCCGGGCGCATGGCGGCGGTCGGTCACCGGGATGCCGATGCTGGCCGGGGCGGCAATGCCGGCGGTGATGCCACTGACCACTTCGACCTCGATGCCGGCATCCCGCAGCGCATCGATTTCCTCGCTGCCACG
>CANFYD010000256.1 GCA_947450745.1 Burkholderiales bacterium | reverse complement strand
TAACTCGGTGCCAGTAGTGATGAGTCCGGGACTTGCGCAAAACCGCTCCAACGCCGTTGTTCCGCCTTGCCGGATGGGCGTACTGTCTGCGGCGTCATGCCTTGCTTGAAGTCGGTAAGTGAATCACAATTGACCTTTGTGTTCAATTTAACGGGTTGTACGCTCGGTCAAACGATGCCGCGACGGTGGCGACGAAACCGAGGGCAAATCCCGATGGAGACCTGGATGAGCGTAGAAGTTGAAAAGTCGCTGGAGAGCGCATTTGCCGGTGTGGCCGACAATTACCGCGGTGCCGATGTTGACCTGTACGCGATCTACCGCGACATGCGCCAGAACTCGCCGGTCCTGGAGGGCAACTTCATGGGCCGCCTGGGCGTGCCGACGATTGCCGGCCTGGATGCGAACCGGCCCACCTTCACCCTGTTCAAGTACAACGACGTGATGGCCGTGCTGCGCGATGCCAAGAACTTCACCAGCGGCTTTATCGCCGAAGGTTTGGGCGCCTTTTTCGACGGCTTGATCTTGACCGGCATGGACGCCGATGTGCACCGCAGCGCGCGTTCGCTGCTGCAACCGATCTTCATGCCCGAAGTGGTGAATCGCTGGCGGCCAAAGATGGACCGCATCGTGCGGGAAGAATATTTTCAGGCGCTGGTGCCCCAGCGCAGCGCCGACCTGATGGACTTCGCCCTGCATTTCCCGATCCGCCTGATCTACGCGGTGATCGGCTTCCCCGACGACAGCCCCGACAAGGTCAAGCAATACGCGGCTTGGGCGCTGGCGATTCTGGCCGGCCCGCAGGTCGATGCGGAAAAAGCGGCATTGGCGCGCAAGGCCGCCATGCATGCCGCACAGTCGCTCTACGACGCGGTCAAGATCGAGGTGGTCAAGGCGCGTGCTGATGGCGTCGAGGGCGATGGCTTGATCAGCCGCTTGATCCGCGCCGAGCACGAAGGGCGCTCGCTCGATGACCACGAGGTCACCACCTTTGTGCGCTCGCTGCTGCCGGCCGCCGGTGAGACGACGACCCGCACGTTCGGTTCACTGATGACGCTGCTGCTGGAACGCCCCGAGGTGCTGGCGCGGGTCCGTGCCGACCGGACTCTGGTGCCCAAGGCCATCGATGAAGCGGTCCGCTTCGAAGCGGTGGCCACCTTCAAGGTCAGGCAAGCGGCGCAAGACCTGGAAATTCGCGGCGTGAAGATCCCCAAGGGTGCGATGGTGCAATGCATCGTCTCGTCGGCGAACCGGGACGAAGAGGCGTTCGAGAACAGCGAGATTTTCGACATTGATCGCAAACCCAAACCGTCGTTCGGTTTCGGCTTCGGCCCGCACATGTGCATCGGCCAATTCGTGGCCAAGACGGAGTTGCAAGTGGCGGTCAACGCCGTGCTCGACCTGCTGCCCAATCTGCGACTTGACCCCAACAAGCCCGCCCCGAAAATCACCGGTGCGCAGTTGCGCGGCCCGCATGAGTTGCATGTGATCTGGGATTGAGCCCCTGATTGATTCAGGCAAAGCAAAAAGGCCGCAATCGATGCGGCCTTTTTGTTGGGAGTGGCAGAACGTGAACTTGCTGGGGCGTGCTGCCTGTTCAGCTGGTCAAACCAGGCCTTGCTTGCTGGCCAGCACAGCCGCTTCGGCGCGGCTGGAAACGTTGAGCTTTTTGTAAATGGACTTGATGTGGTCGTTGACGGTGAACCACTTGATGCCCATCAGATTGGCAATCTCCTTGATCGTGAAGCCCTTGCTCAAATAGGTCAGGACTTCACTTTCACGTGGTGTCAGGCGCTCCCATTCGGGCGGCGGGTCCAGCACGACGCTGCGGCCGGCGGTGAACGTGGCGCTGGAAGACAAAGCACCAAAACCTGAGTGCAGTGCCATCGGGCTGCTGTCTTGCAAAGACGCGGGCCTGAAATGCGACAACAGTCGCCGGGCAATCGCGGGCGACAGCGGCGGTTGGCCGCGGACGATGCGCTGCAACTCTTCGACCAGTACTTCGAAGCGGTCTTCCTTCAACAAATAGCCATCCGCACCGCGTTGCAAAGCGGGGAAAAGATGATCGTCGTCTGAGTACAGCGTGGTGACGATCTTCAAGGCGGGTGAGCCGGTCAATTCGGCCAGCAACTCCATGCCATTGCCGTCCGGCAATTCCAGATCGACCAGAATCAGTTTGAACCCGACCTCGGGGTCTGTTTGTGCCAGTAGAGCAATCTGGCGACGCGCGCCCTCCAAGTCACCAACTTCGATGATTTCCATCGGATCACTGAAACTCTCGCGCACCACTCTGCACAAGAAACTTCGGGCTACCGGATTGTCTTCAATGATCAGTACTTTGACGGCCATGATTTGGTTTTTTTGGTTCGGGCCGATACTAACTTACAAGTGCACCTAACTCGCAACAATGCCGCATGCCGCACAAGCTTGCGTCCCTAGCTTGTTGTCTTGCGGCTGCGCAGTGACTTAGGGATTGCTCAAGACGATCTTTCCCACAACAGCGCGGCTGGCCATGCGAGCAAAGGCTTGGGGCAGCAATTCCAGCGGCAACACGCTGTCCAGCACCGGGCGAATCTTGCCCTCGAAATACCATTGCGCCAGCTGCGCCAACACGGCGGCGTTGTGCTTCGGCTCGCGTTTGGCAAACTCACCCCAGAAGACGCCGACGATGGAGGCACCCTTCAACAGCGCCAGGTTCAGCGGCAGAGCGGGAATGGCCCCTTGGGCAAAGCCGATCACCAAATAGCGTCCGCGCCAGGCGATGGAGCGGAAGGCGATTTCGGCCAAATCTCCGCCGACCGGGTCGTAAATGACGTCCGGACCCTTGCCATCGGTCAAGGCTTTGACTTCTTCACGCAGTTTGCCGTGGCTGTAGTTGATGCTGGCGTCGGCGCCGATTTCGATGCACCGAGCGCATTTTTCGTCGCTGGACGCCGCTGCAATCACGCGTGCCCCGCTGGCTTTGGCGATCTGTATCGCGGCGGTACCGACGCCGCCGGCCGCTCCCAGGATCAACACGGTTTCGCCGGCCTTCAGCGCGGCACGGTCGATCAAGGCGTGGTGACTGGTGGCGTAAGTGCAAATGAAGGCTGCTGCATCTTCGAATTTGAAGCCCGGTGGCAAGGGCAGGGCCAGGCTGGCGGGAATACACGCGTGGCTGGCAAAGCCGCCGGTGCCGGCAAAAGCGGCGACCGCATCGCCAACCTTGAAGCCGCTCACGCCTTCGCCGACCGCATCGACAACCCCAGCGAACTCGGTGCCCGGCACAAAGGGCAGCGCCGGCTTGAATTGGTATTTGTTCTGAATGATCAGCAGGTCAGGAAAGTTCAGGCTGGCGGCCTTGATGGCCACGCGGATGTGGCCGGCGGCGGGTGCCGGTGTGGGCAGTTCTTGCCAAGTCAAAGCCTCAACGCCGATCGGATTTTCGCAAAGCCATGCTTTCATTTGAGGTGTCCTTGTGTTTTTGACGGGAGACTGTCGAGCGACCAAGCTGGATGATAGGCAGGGCCGGGATCGCCTGGGGTCGCTCAGGTGACGGGGTGCCTACAATGGGCCGATGCGCATACTGATAGCCAATGATGATGGGTACCTTGCACCGGGCTTGCACGCTCTGGTCAAGGCTTGTGAGGGTTTGGGGCAGATCGATGTGATCGCCCCCGAACAAAATGCCAGCGGCACCTCCAACTCGCTGACGCTGGGCCGACCGCTGTCGGTCTACACCGCCAGCAACGGGTTCCGCTACGTCAACGGCACGCCGTCTGACTGCGTCCACGTCGCGCTGACCGGCTTGCTGGGCTACAAGCCCGACCTTGTCCTCTCCGGCATCAACAACGGTGCCAATATGGGCGACGACACGCTCTACTCCGGCACCGTGGCCGCCGCGACCGAGGGCTTCCTCTTCGGCATCCCGTCGCTGGCTTTTTCGCAAGTTCACAAGGGCTGGGGCGACATCGACGCTGCTGCCGCGTTGGCACGCCAACTGGTCGAACAGGTGATTGCGGGCGGCCTGGGTCAGCCTTTCCTGCTCAATATCAACATTCCCAACCGCGCGGATGCGGTGACTCTGCCCCGGCGTGTCACGCGGCTGGGGCGCCGCCATGCCAGTGAGCCCGTGATTCGCCAGCAAAGCCCGCGTGGCGAGACGATCTACTGGATCGGACCGGCCGGCGATGCTCGCGAAGCCGGTGAAGGCACCGACTTCCATGCAACTTCGAACGGCATGGTGTCCATCACGCCTTTGCAGGTGGATCTGACTCACCACGCGGCGCTGGCTGAATGGGGGCAACGACTCGATTCGAATCTGCTCCCATGAGCGACGAGCCGAGTCGGCCGCGGCGCTTCCCGCTGCCCCTGGCGCGTCTGGGTGGGAACGCCGGTGCGGCAACGCCCAGCGCACGCGCAGTCCTGATGCCGCAGCGGCATCTGCGTGAAGCCGCTGCCGATGCGGCCCGCCAGTTGGCCCCCAGCGGCATCGGTCTCGACTCGGCCCACGTGCGTTTGCGAATGGTGCAGCGCTTGCGCCAAGAGGGGCTGCGTGATGAGCGGGTGTTGCAAGCGCTGGCCACCGTGCTCAGGCATGAGTTCGTGGACACCGCCTTGGCCATTCAGGCCTATGAAGACACCAGCCTGCCGATCGGGCACGGCCAGACGATTTCCAAGCCGTCGGTGGTGGGCCGCATGATCGCGCTGCTGCTGGAGGGCGGCGTGGCGACGCAGCAAGGTCACCTCGGTAAAACCCTTGAAATCGGCACGGGCTGCGGCTACCAAGCGGCTGTGCTGGCCTTGCTGAGCAAGCAGGTCGTCTCAATCGAGCGGCTCAAGCCCTTGCACGACAAAGCGAAGACTCATTTGGCGGCTTCGCAGCAAGCTCATATTCGCTTGATCTACGGTGACGGACGTCTCGGTCATCCGCCTGCTGCACCGTTCGACAGCATCGTTGCTGCTGCAGGGGGGGAAGACTTGCCACCTCAGTGGCTGGAACAGTTGGCGCCGGGCGGCCGTTTGGTCGCACCGATGGTGGCAGCCAACGGGCGCGGGCAAGTGCTGGTGGTCGTTGACCATCAAGTCGACCGAGGCAGTCACCGCTTTGTGCGCACCGAGCACGAGGCCGTGTTGTTCGTACCTTTAAAATCGGGCGTGATGTGAGGCCGTTTGGCGCTTACATCTTTCCGCCAGCTCCAGCCCCCAACAGCCAGTCGCCGCGACGCATGCCAAAGAATATTTCTCATTTCCCCAAACTTTTGCTGACCTTCAGCCTCGCCGTTTTCCTGGCCGGTTGCGCTTCCACTTCGCATCGCGCGCCGGTGGAGGACAGACCCGTGGGAGGGACGGGCAAGCCGGTGCTATCCAGCGGAGCCGCATCCAGTGGCGTGCTCGGTGCTCCAACCGACACCAAGCCGCTGCCTGGTGCTGAAAATGCTGGCAAACCCGGCTACTACATGGTCAAGCCGGGCGATACCTTGATCCGCATTGCGCTGGAGAACGGGCAGAACTGGCGCGATCTGGTCAAGTGGAATGCACTGGACAAACCCAATGTGATCGAGGTCGGGCAGGTCTTGCGGGTAGTGGCACCGGGTGCCGATGTCGGAGCCGTGAATGCTCGCCCGGTGGCTTCTGCCAAGACGGAAACGCGGCCGCTGGATCCCAAATCGGCTGCGCCGACCACCGCACCGCTTGCCGGAGCTGCAGCTTCGGCCGCTTCATCCGGATCAGCGGCGGCCAGCGCGGCCCTGCCACCGCTGCGCGAAAGTGAAGACGAGCCGAGCTGGGGTTGGCCCGCCGCAGGCTCAGTGAGCGCCGGTTTCGACGAGCAGCGCAACAAGGGCTTGGCCTTCAACGGCAAGGCGGGTGATCCGGTCGTGGCTGCGGCTGATGGCCGCGTGGTTTACGCAGGGTCCGGCTTGCGTGGTTACGGCAATCTGGTCATCATCAAGCACAACGCCACCTACCTAACGGCCTACGCACACAACCAAACCTTGCTGGTCAAGGAGGATCAGGCGGTGCGCAAGGGCCAGAAAATTGCCGAGATGGGCTCCACTGACGCGG
>CANFYD010000255.1 GCA_947450745.1 Burkholderiales bacterium | reverse complement strand
GCCGCTGGCCCTGGCATGAGCGGAAGGACGCACCCGATGGCCGCAGCCCGGCCAGCTTTTCGGGGTGTAAAAAGTTTTGTTTCTCATGACACTGACAAGCGCAGCGTCAACAGCGGGCGATGAGCAACCCGGCAACGCGCACTCCGGCCAGGCCCTAGGGCTTACACCAAGCTTTCATTAAAAATCTGCATTTAGAATTTGATTCTTAATGTGGAATTATTTGACGCTTGCCATCGCACACCGGGCTCCTCCGCTGCGCTGATGCCAAAGCGGCCACGCCGAGACAGCAGCCCATGAGCAAAAACAACAAATCCGCCGACCCAAGCCAATCCTCAGGATCCAGCAGCAGCCACAGCGCCGCGATTGATTGGAGCGAGTTCGGCCTGGGCTGGCGCATCTTGCTGCTGGCCACGCTGGGTGTCGCCATCAATGCCAACGCGTCGATGCTCTACGCCTTCGGTGCGATGGTGCTGCCGCTGCAAAACGCCTTCGGCTGGGAGCGCGCCGAGCTGCAGACGTCGATCAGCTTCTTGTTTGCCGGGGCGGTGCTGGGCTCGCAAATCGTCGGCTGGCTGAACCTGCGTTACGGCATGAAACGGGTGACCGTCGTGTCGCTGATCTCGCTGTCGCTGGTGTTCGCGCTGATGACGCAAATGGGCCGCTCGATCTACTGGCTCTATCTCTTTTTCACCCTGCTGCCGATCGCCAGCATGGGCACGATGCAAGTCACTTGGACGCAGATCGTCAACCTCTGGTTCGAGCGCAACCGGGGCCTGAGCCTGGCGCTGGTGTTGTCGGGCACCGGCTTGGCTGCGGCCCTGATCCCCAGCGCAGTGACTTGGTCCGTGGAGCGCTGGGGCTGGCAAGCGGCCTTTATCTTTTTGGCCCTGCTGCCGGTGCTGCTGGTGCTGCCATTGGCGCTGCGTTGGATGACTGTGCCGAACAAGGTGTTGCGCACCGCCGCTGCAACAGCAACTGAAGCCAGCGTCAAGACCGACGCATCGAACTCGCCCGAGCGGGTCTTGCCGGGAGTCAGCTTCAGCGCCGGCATCCGCTCGGCCAATTTCTGGTTCCTGAATATCGCCCTGTGCCTGGTGGTCGGGGCCGTCGTGACGATGGTGACCAACACCGTGCCGCTGCTGCGCGACAAGGGCTTGTCGGCCGCCGATGCCAGCAAGATCTTCGGCGGCTTCGGGCTGTCGCTGATCTTTGGCCGCGTGCTGGTCGGCTATTTGATCGACCGCTTGTGGCCACCGGGCGTGGCTGCGGTGGCGTTGGCGGTGCCAGCATTGGGCTGCTTCTTGCTGTGGAGCACCGGCGCAGCGGACTTTTACTGGCTGGTCTTCGCCACGTTCTTGATCGGCATCGGTGCCGGTGCCGAGTTCGACATCGCCGCCTACCTCGTCTCGCGCTACTTCGGCCTGCGCGACTACGGCCGCCTGTTCGGCATCCACTTGGGCCTGATCACCGCCGCCGCCGCGCTGGCTCCGTTGATGTTCAGTGCCATCTACACCGCCACCGGCAACTACACCACCATGCTGGCACTATGCGGTGCCGGCTTCCTGCTCGGTGCGCTGATGCTGCTGCCGCTCGGCCGCCCACCCCTGTTCAACAAAGCTGAATGACATGTCACTGAATACCTCGCTGAATGAGCCCATCCACCATGTCGTGATCGTTGGGGCCGGCCAAGCCGGTTACCAAGTGGCGGCCTCGCTGCGGCAAGAAGGCTTTGCCGGTGGCATCACCCTGATCGGCGACGAGCCCGGCCTGCCCTATCAGCGCCCGCCGCTGTCCAAAGCCTATTTGCTCGGCAAGATCGGCACCACCTCGCTGCGCTTTCGGCAGCCCGAGTTTTACGAGCAAAACCGCATCACGCTGGTCAATGACCAGGTGACGGCGATTGATCGCCTGCAGCGCCAAGTAAAGCTCAGCAGCGGCGGCACGCTGGGCTATGACCACCTGGTGCTGGCAACCGGTGCCCGCAACCGCGTACCGGTCGTGCCGGGCACCGAGTTGGACGGCGTGTTCGGCGTGCGCACGCTGGCCGACGCCGATGCGTTGGCCCCGCGCATGGCCGAGGTCAAGCATGTGGTCGTGATCGGGGCCGGCTTCATCGGTCTGGAATTCGCGGCCGTTGCCGCCGCCAAGGGTGTGGCCGTCCATGTGCTGGAAATGGGTCAGCGCGTGATGGCGCGTGCGGTGACGCCGCAAACGTCCGAGCTGTTCCGCAGCGCCCATCAGGCTTGGGGCACGCAACTCGACTTTGGGCACAGCGTGGCCCGCATCGTCGGCGACGCCAATGGCCGGGTCAGCGGCGTTGAAACCGAAGACGGGCGCCTGCTGCCGGCCGAGTTGGTGGTCTACGGCATCGGCGTGGTGCCCAACACCGAATTGGCCGCTGCGGCCGGCCTGGATGTGCACAACGGCATCTCGGTCAACGCCCTGCTGTTGACCGAAGACCCCGCCATCTCGGCTATCGGCGACGTAGTCAGTTTTGTCAGCCCCTATTGCCCCCGGCCGATCCGCTTGGAGTCGGTGCAAAACGCGGCCGACCAAGCCCGCGCCGTCGCCGCCCGTTTGATGGGCAAGCCGGCCGACTTCACCGCCCTGCCCTGGTTCTGGACAGACCAGGGCGATCTGAAATTGCAGATTGCCGGCCTGCTCGATGGTCACGATGAAGTCGTGCTGCTGGGTTCGGCCGCCGCCAAGCAGATGTCGGTGCTGTGCTTCCGCCAAGGCCGCTTGATTGCGGTCGAGTCGAGCAATCGCACGCCCGATCACATGGCCGCGCGCAAGCTGCTGGCCCGCGCCACCCCACTGACGCCCGCCGAAGCGTCCGCCCCTGACTTCGACCTGAAGGCCTATGAGTTGGCCAGCCGCGAAGCCGTTTGAGCTTGATAGCCTGAATCCGGGATAAAGGACTGCACATGGCCGGCATTCAACGCATGGACCACTTCACCGTGGTGACCGATCAGCTCCAGCTGACTCAGGATTTTTATGAGGCGCTGGGCCTGACGGTGGGCCCGAGGCCAAACTTCGGCGTCCCTGGGCTGTGGCTGTATGCCGGCGACCATGCGGTGCTGCATGTGATCGCGGTGGCCCAGATGCCCGCGCTGCGACGCGGTGCGCTCGACCACATGGCTTTCATGGGCGAGGACATCGCCGCCACGCTGGAATTGCTGCTCAGCCGCAGCATCGCCTACCGCTTGATCCGCCTGCCCCGGCCCTGGAGCACCTGGCAGGTCTTTTTCGATGATCCCAACGGTGCCGAAGTCGAAATCGACTTCGACGCGGCGCAAAAAGTGCCGCAGCATTTGAAAGATGCGGCGGAAAGAATCCCTCAGTAACTCGCCGAAAAAGCAACGATTTCAGCCACGTAGAGCGGGTCGAGACCCGCGAGCGATTCCGCGACCAATACCGAAGCAGCCCTAACAGCCTGCCGCACTCAGATCAAGCCCTCATACGAACCACCATCGATCTGCAGGTTCTGGCCGGAGATAAAGGACGCTTGGGCTGAGCACAGATAGGCGCAGGCATCGGCAAATTCCTCTGGCCGACCCAGGCGACGGGCGCGCACGGCCTTCACTTGCAAGGCGCGCGCGGCTTCAAAAGTGATGCCGCGGTCGCGCATGATCAGCTCGGCCATTTGCTGTTGGCGGCCGGTGTCGATGTGTTGCGGCAGCAGGTTGTTGATGGTCACGTTGTCAGCGACCGATTCACGTGCCAAACCCTTTGAAAACGCGGTCAGGCCGGTGCGTGCGGTGGTGGACAAACTCATCGCCAAACGCGGCGACTTGACCACCGCCGAGGTGATGTTGACGATGCGGCCGAAACGCCGGCTGCGCATGCCGCCCACCACGGCCGAAATCAGCTCGACCGGCCCGAGCAAATTGGCCTCCAACGCAACCATCCAGGCGGCTCGGTCCCAATCCTTTAGCCCGCCGGGTGCGGGGCCGGCGTTGTTGGTGACCAGAATGTCCGGGGCCGGGCAAGCCGCCAACAGTGCTGCGCGGCCATCCACCGTGTTCAAGTCGCCCACCACCAGCTGCGGCCGTCGGCCGCACGCCTGCTCGATCTCGTCTGCCGCCGCCTGCAGACGCGCCAAATCACGACCATTCAACACCACCTCGCAACCCTCACGCGCCAACGCTGCGGCACAGGCCTTGCCCAAGCCAGCCGACGAGGCACACACGAGGGCTTTGCGCCCCAAAATTCCCAAGTCCATGTCAGCCCCAATAGCCAGTTAGCGAACATGAGCCAGCACAATGCGGCTGGGCGAAGTTCTTTAAGTTGTACATCTTGACCTTTTCTGTTTAACTATTAGACTTTGACCACCGCTGCTCGTCAATGCGGGTCAGCACTCGAACCCAACTTAGTTACGCCCTTCAATGCCGAGAAAACTACCTGCACTGAACGCCGACACCGCGCCCTTCTGGCAGGGCGGTGCCGACGGAGCCCTGCTCATCCACCATTGCCCGGCCTGTGAAAAGTTCTTCCACCCGCCCGCCCCCATGTGCCCGCGTTGCGCCAGCGATGCGGTGCTGCCGCGCGCGGTGTCCGGGCGCGGCACGGTGATGAGCTATACCGTCAACCAACAGGCTTGGACGCCCGAGCTGAAGGACCCGTTTGTAGTGGCCATCATTGAACTGGCCGAGCAGCCGGGCTTGCGACTACTCAGCAACGTCGTCGGCTGCGCCCCTGAGTCCGTGCACATCGACATGCCGGTGCAAGTGAAGTTCGAGCAGCACGAAGACGTCTGGCTGCCACTTTTCGAGAGGGCCGCTTGATGGCTGCTGATCCCATGTTTGACCGCATTTTCGAGAAAGACGTCGCCATCTCCGGCATCGGGCAGTCGGAAGTAGGCCGCCCGTCCAGCAAATCGGCCATGCGCCTGACGCTGGATGCCTGCCTGGAGGCGATCAAGGACGCCGGGTTGGAGCGCAGCGACATCGACGGCATCGCCTGCTGGCCCGGCGACAACAACAACGGCAACGCCTTTTCTCCGGTCGGCCCCACGGCGCTGAAAAGCGTGATGGGCTTGAACGTGAACTGGTATGGCGGCGGCTACGAGGGGCCAGGCCCACTGGCCGGCGTCATCAACGGCGCGATGGCCATCGCCACCGGCTTGTGCCGCCATGTGCTGGTCTATCGCACCATCACCGAGGCCAGTGCCCGCATGACCAGCAAGACGGCCAGCGCGTTGACGAACAAGACCGTCGGCCGCGACAGCAGCTATTTCTGGCAGTGGTACACGCCGTTCAATGTGCTGTCGGCCGCCAACCTGATGGCGCTGTATGCGCAGCGCCATTTCCATGAGTTCGGCACCACGCCCGAGCAGTTGGCGCAAATCGCGCTGACCTGCCGGGCCAACGCGCAGCTGAACCCGAAGGCCGTCATGCGTGCACCGATGACGATGGACGACTACCTCGGCTCCCGCATGATCTCGACACCGCTGCGCATGTTCGATTGCGATGTCCACTGCGATGCGTCAACCGCCGTCGTGCTGTCACGTGTGGATGCGGCCCGCGACGGCCCGAACCCGCTGATCCGCATCGAAGCGATGGGGGCCGCGCTGAATCAGCCCTGGTCCTGGGATCAGATCTCGCTGACCGAGATGGCGGCGTTTGACGTCGGCCGGATGATGTGGTCGCGCACCGATCTGAAGCCGTCCGATGTCGGCTCGGCTCAGCTCTACGACGGCTTCTCCATCCTGACGATGATCTGGCTCGAAGCGCTGGGCCTGTGCCCGCGCGGCGGCAGCGGGGCTTTTGTAGAAGGCGGCTCACGCATCGCCCGCGACGGCATCCTGCCGATCAACACCAACGGTGGCCAGCTCTCCGGCGGCCGCACCCACGGCCTGGGCTATTTGCACGAGGCCTGCTCGCAGCTCTGGGGCCGCGCCGGTGAGCGTCAAGTCGCACCGCATCAAGTCGCTGTGGCGGCAGCCGGTGGTGGGCCACTAGGCGGCAGCTTGCTGTTGGTCAGGGACTAAAAAAGCACCGCAAGAACTGAAAAGGCAGCCAGCGCTTCGTCATGAAGCACTGGCTGCCT
>CANFYD010000254.1 GCA_947450745.1 Burkholderiales bacterium | reverse complement strand
TGGCGGCACCGGACGAGCTGATGGCGCTGTTCGCCCGGCTCGAACGCGAGATGCGCGCGCTTGACGGCCAGGTCAACGAGCTGCCGACTCTGCCCGATGCGGAGGGCGAGGGCGATGTGATCCAGCTCTCGCTGGCCGACATCAGTGCCGACGCCAGCCCGGTGGTGCGCTTCGTCAACAGCACGTTGTACGACGCACTGAAGGCGCGGGCCAGCGACATCCACCTGGAGAGCGGCGCACGCGGCTTGGCCGTGAAGTACCGGCTTGACGGTGTGATGCAAGCCATCACCCGACCCGAGGGGCGCGAATTTGCCGACCGGGTGGTCTCCCGCATCAAGGTGCTGGCCAACCTCGACATCTCGGAGCGCCGCGTGCCGCAGGACGGCCGACTCAAGCTGCGCCTGGGCGCGCGAGCCATCGACGTGCGGGTCTCCATCATGCCCAGCCTGTACGGTGAGGACGCGGTGCTGCGCATTCTTGACCGCTACCAGATCGCCGCCGATGAACGCCTGAGCATCGAACACCTGAGTTTTGGCCCGGCCGAAGCGCGCTTCATTCGGCGCATGGCGCAACTGCCGTACGGGCTGTTTCTGGTCACTGGACCGACCGGCAGCGGCAAGACGACGACCTTGTACGGCGTGCTGACCGAGGTCAACACCGGGCTGGACAAGATCATCACCATCGAAGACCCGGTCGAATACCAGGTGCCGGACATCCTGCAAATCCCGGTCAACGAGGCCAAGGGCCTGACCTTTGCTCGCGGGCTGCGCTCGATCCTGCGCCACGACCCGGACAAGATCATGGTCGGCGAGATGCGGGATGCCGAAACCGCCCAGATCGCCATTCAGGCCGCTTTGACCGGGCATCAGGTGTTTGCCACCGTGCATGCGAACAATGTGTTCGACGTGATCGGCCGCTTGTCGTCGATGCAGGTCGACCCCTACAACCTGGTGTCCGCCTTGAACGGCGTGCTGGCGCAGCGCTTGTTGCGCCAGGTTTGCAGTGCCTGCGCCGCCCCGGATCGGCCCACGGCCAGCCAGATGGCCGATGCCAAATTGCCGCCCGAAGCCGCGACCTGGAATTTTGTGCGCGGCCTCGGTTGCGCGCACTGCCGTGGCACCGGCTACCGCGGCCGCCGCGCGATTGCGCAGACGCTGGCGATGGACGTGGACTTGCGCAGCCTGATTGCCGAGCGAGCCAGCCCGGTGCGGCTGCGGGCGGCCGCTCGCGAGCGCGGCTTGCAGACCTTGCGCGACGCCGCCTTGGTGCTGGTGGCCAGTGGCATCACGACACTTGAGGAGGCCAACCGTGCTACCGCTGTTGAAGAATGAATTGCGCTTGCGCGTCGGGCCGCAAGCCTGCGAGGCCAGCCTGTGGCGAGCCGGTTGGCCGGCGCGCTGCACCGGCGCAGCAACGGCCCGTGGCGGGGCTGGCGTAGCGCTGGAACTGGCGCTTGGCACCCTGATTGCGGACGGCCACGAGTTGCCGCGCCGTGCCTCGCTGTGTGCCGATGACGAATTTCTGTATTACGCCACGCTGCCCGCGAACGGCTCGTTCAATGATTCGGTGGCGCAGGCGCGTGCGCATTTCACCGCCATGCTGGATGCCGATGATTGGTTGGTGCTGACGCATCTGGCACCTTGTGGGCGGATCTGGTTGGCCGTCGCCATTGCGGCGGAACTGGTCGATGGCTGGCGCGCCACGCTGGCGGAGCGCGGTGTCGAGTTGCGCCATGTGCGCGCGGCGCTGTTCGACGACATCTGGCGGCTGCGCGCCGAGCTGCCGAAGGGCGAAGGGCTGGTGGTGCTGTTGCGGCGCGAGGGCGTGATGATGGTCGGCTTGCGCCAAGGCGTCATCGTCGATATCGCTTGGGAGCGTTGCGCGGTGGACGACGCGGCGGTGCTGCGAGCCCGCGTGCAAGGCCATCGAGAGCTGCTGTCGTTCGAGTTGGCCGAGAGTGCTGAGAACGCTGAGCTTGAACAGTCGTCGGTCCAGCCGCTGCCGCTGCCGTTGATCTTGCCGGTCTTTGTGGCCGCTGCCGATGCCGCGCAGCAGGCTGAGGTGGCCACCTTGGCGGCCGGGCAGGGCTGGCAGTGGTTGAGCCTGCCGAGTGATTCTTATGCGTGACGTCGCCCACGGTCACCCGTACAACGACTTTCTGTCACCGCGCCGCTGGCCGGTGGCTGGCCTGGGCCTGGCCGCGCTGGCCTTGCTGGTGCTGCTTTGGCAAGGCAGTTTGGCGCTGCGCGACTTCAACGCCTTGCAAAGCCAGCGCGCCGGTCTGGTGTCGCTGCAGCGCCAGGCGAGTGCGGTGCGGCCGCCCGCCATGTCGGCCGAAGACAGCAAGCGCCACCGCTTGGTGGAGGCACTGGCGGCTTACATGGCGACGCCCTGGGACAGCTTGCTGGGCCTGTTTGAGGTGCACGCCAGTGCCCGCGTCGTCTTGAGCAAGTTCATGCCTGATGCCGCCGAGGGCCGGGTCGAAGTGAGTGGCCGGGCCTATGGCAGCGCTGCCTTGGGCGACTATCTGCTGGCGCTTGAACACGACCCCCGCTTGCGCGGCGTGCTGTTGCACCACCACGAAGTGCAGCGCGGTGAAGCCGATGCTGCGGCCAACGCCCCGATCGACTTCACCCTCGGCGCAGCTTGGGGCGACGCCGCGCAAGCCAAGTCGGCGCCGCTGGCTGCCCTGACGGACCAGCCACGATGAGCGGGCTGATAACTTCGGTCTCCGCTCGTCGTGCCCGCTTGAACCGGCTGCGCTGGTGGTGGCAGCAGCAGCTCGGATGGGTTGGTGGGCTAGCTTTGCTGCTGCTGCTGGGGGCTGCTCTGCTGCCGACCGTGCTGAGGCCCGCGATCCGCCAAGCCCAGGCCGACCTGCTGCGTGACCATGTGGCCCAACTGGACAGGCTGGCCCGCCAGCGCGGCAGCCCAGCCAGCCCGCAGCGTGATATCCGCGACGCTCGTGATGTGCTGCTCGACAGCCTGCCGCCGGTGAGCCAGCGCGGCGAGTCGGTGGCCTTGTTGCTGACCCTGCTGGAGCAGGCGCAGGTGGGCGCGGACAGTGCTGACTATTTGGCCGAGGAGCAGCCGCCCGGCTTGATCCGGCTGCGCGTCAACTTGCCGATGCGCGGCAGCTACCCGGCCATGCGGCGGCTGGTGGCGACCTTGCTGAACCGGCTGCCACATGCTGCGCTGGACGGCATGGAGCTGGAACGCAGCACCGACGCTGCTTTCGGCGCAGCGTTGACCGGGCAGTTGCGCCTGAGTTTGTATTTCCGGCAGCTTGCGCCGTGAAGCCGCGCACCCGTTTGATCGCCTTGCTTGGGCTGGCTGTGGCACTGTGGTGGGCCCGCTCGCTGCTGCTGCCGTCCGAGGGCAGCAACAGCAACAACAGCGCTGAGACGGTGGGCGGGCGGCCGCGAGTGGCCGGCTTGGCCACGCGAACCTCGCCGCTTGCGAGTCTGCCGACGGCGGCGGAGGTGTGTACCACCGCTGCGGCGCTGCCGCTGCGTGAGCTGCTCGACGCGGGCAGTCACGCGGACCCGTTCACGCCACCACCGGTGGTGGTGGCCGTGCAGGCGGCGCCGGTCGTGCAGGGCTTTGTCGGGCCGCCCCCACCACCGCCGCCACGCCCCCCACCGCCGCCGCCGCGCCTGCCTTACCGCTTGCTCGGCGTGCTGAATGAAAAGGGTCAGCCCGGCGTCGTCTACCTGGGGCTGGGGGACAAGCTGATACAGGCGCAGGCCGGCGACACGCTTGAGGGCGGCTACCGGCTCGAAAACGTCGGCCCGCGCGAGCTGATCTTCTTGAATTTGCAGCAGAACCTGACCGTCCGCATGGCGGTCGATGGAGAACCTTCGTGAAGCTGAAACTCTTCTCGCGTCCCGTGTTGCGCCCGCTGTCGCGCCAATTGCGGCGGTGGTTACCGCTGTCTGCGTGGTACTGCTTGCCTATCGTCTGGCTGGGCGGCTGCGCAGCCCAGTTCGAGCATCGGCAAGGCCTGGCGCTGCTCGACCAAGGCAAGCCGGTCGCCGCCGTGGAGGCGCTGCGCCGCGCCAACACGCTGGAGCCGGAGAACCTGCGCTACCGCGTCGATTACCTGAACCAGCGCAATAGCGCGGTGCAGACGCTGGTGGCGGCGGCCGACGACGAGCGCCTCGCCGGCAAGCTGGATGCAGCCGTGCAACGCTACCGCGAAGCCGCGCGCATCGAGCCGGGCAACGAACGTGTCAAGAGCGGCCTGCAGTCGGTCGAGGCGGAGCGCCGTGCGGGTCTTCAGCTGCTGAACGTGGAGCGCTTGATCCAGGCCAACCAGACCGAGCCGGCGCTGGAGCAGCTGCGTCTGGTGCTGAAGGACAGCCCGCAGCAGGCCCGCGCGCTGGCGCTGAAACGCCAGCTGGAAGATCGCGCCGAGGCTGAACGCCAGGCGCGTGAGGAGCAACTGGCGGCGCGTGCTGCGTTCAAACGGCCGGTAACGCTGCAATTCCGTGACGCGCCGCTGAAGATGGTGTTCGAGGCGCTGGCCCGTGCCGGCAATGTCAACGTGATCGTGGACCGCGATGTGAAGAGCGATCTGCGTACCACCCTGTTCGTGAAGGACGCGTCGGTCGAGGACACGCTGGATGTGATCCTGTTGCAGAACCAGCTTGAAAAGCGCGTGCTCAGCAGCAACACGCTGCTGATCTATCCGGCCACAGCGGCCAAGCAAAAGGAGCTGGCCGAGCTGAAGATCCGCACCTTCGTGCTCAGCAATGTGGATGTGGCCTTCATGGCCAACATCATCAAGACCATGTTGAAGACCAAGGACCTCGTCACCGACATCAAATCGAACACCTTGGTGATGCGCGACACGCCGGACGCCATCGCGCTGGCCGAGCGACTGATTGCGGCCAACGACCTGCCCGACGCCGAGGTGATGCTGGAGGTCGAGGTGCTGGAAATCGCCTCGACCCGGGCCAGCGAGATCGGCCTGAAGTTGCCGACCTCGTTCACGCTCAGCACGCCGTCCGCCGTCAGTGGCACGGGGACCGGTACGGGCACCAATTTGACGCTGGGAGGCTTGCGCGCCTTGACCCGCAATGACTTGCTGACCACGCCGTTGTCGGCGACCCTGAACCTGATGCTGCAGGACGGCGACACCAACATTCTGGCCAGCCCGCGCATCCGTGCGCGCAACAAGGAGAAGGCGCGCATCCTGGTGGGCGACAAGCTGCCCATCATCACCAACATCATCTCGCCGCAGCAAGCCGGCCAGAGCAGTGTGCTGACCGGATCGATCCAGTATGTGGACGTGGGCATCAAGCTGGAGGTCGAGCCGCAGGTCTATGCCGACGGAGACGTGGGCATCAAGCTCAATCTCGAAGTCAGCAACGTCAGCGACACCATCGTCACGCAGGGTGGGCGGGCCTACCAGATCGGCAGCCGCAGTGCGCAGACGGCCTTGCGCCTGCATGACGGCGAGACCCAGATTCTGGCCGGCTTGATCAGCGATGACGACCGCAAGTCGGCGCAGAAGGTGCCGGGCATCGGCCAACTGCCGGTGCTGGGGCGGCTCTTCTCGAACAGCACCGACGACACCAAGAAGCGCGAGATCGTGCTGTCGATCACGCCCCGCATCATTCGCCCGCAGGCTCAACCCGACCTGCGCTTTGCCGATGCGTGGTCCGGCAGCGACAGCACGCTGCGCGACCGTCCGCTGCGGCTGGAGCCGCTCGGGACGATCAAGCTGGCTGCGCCCAAGCCGGGCACAGCGCCGGCTGCGGCACCGATCGCGGCAGCGGCTGCAGCCCCGGCCGAGAAGGCGGCGGCCGATGCAACGGTGGATGTCGCCCCCGCTCAAGCTGCTGCGGCTGTAGCCTCTGCTCCGCCGGCGCCCGCCGTGCTGGCCAATCCGGGCACTGGCATGCCCGGCATTCCACTGATTCAAGCGCGGCCCGTGCCAGGCCGCGCGCCGGCCGAGCCGGTCAAGCCATGAGCAAGACGTCTGCAGCAGCAAGCGCAGCGCGGCGTGCCAGCGGCCCGCAACGTGGCTTCACGCTGATGGAGTTG
>CANFYD010000253.1 GCA_947450745.1 Burkholderiales bacterium | reverse complement strand
GGTCCCAGGTCAACGGGTCCGTGCGGTGGCGTTCCATATTGCTTTCACTGACCTTGATGACCTGTCCGCTGGGCAGTTGCAGGTGGTAGACGGTGAACGCACCGAAGTAGGACAGCTCCCGCACATGTGCGAGCACCTGGTTGAACTCGCCCGCCGGCTTGTCGCTGCTGAGGCGGATTTTTTCTGGCCGCAGGGCCACGCCGACCGCCATGCCTTCGGTGCCGGTGATGCCGTGGCCGACGTAATGGGTGCAGTCGGCGCACTCGATGATGACGTGGTCGGGCTCGTCCACGCTGAGCGTGCCCTCCATCATGTTGACGTTGCCGATGAAGTCGGCGACGAAGCGGGTGGCCGGCGTTTCGTAGATGTCCGCCGGTGCGCCGATTTGCAGAATGCGGCCCTCGCTCATCACCGCGATGCGCGAAGCCATCGTCATCGCCTCTTCCTGGTCGTGCGTCACCATCACGCAGGTGACGCCAACGTCTTCGATGATGTTGACCAGCTCGATCTGTGTTTCTTCGCGCAGCTTTTTGTCCAAAGCGCCCAGCGGTTCGTCCAGCAGCAGCAGCTGCGGCTTCTTGGCCAAGCTGCGCGCGAGTGCGACGCGCTGCTGCTGGCCGCCAGACAACTGGTGCGGTTTGCGCTTGGCGAACTTGCCCAGTTGCACCAGCTTGAGCATGGCCTCGACGCGTGCACTGATCAGGTCTTTGGCCATGCCGTCACGGCGCAGGCCGAAGGCAATGTTGTCCCACACGGTCAGGTGGGGGAACAGCGCATAGCTCTGGAACATCATGTTGATCGGCCGGGCATAGGGCGGCAGGCCGTCCAAGTCTTGGCCGTTCAAGATGATGCGGCCGCTGGTCGGCGTCTCGAAGCCACCCAACATGCGCAGCAAGGTGGTTTTGCCGCAACCCGAGCTGCCCAGCAGGGCAAAGATCTCGCCCTTGGCAATGTCGATCGAGACCCGGTCGACGGCCACCGAGCCGCCGCCGAAGTCCTTCACCACGTTCTCGATCCGCAGGTAGGCTCCGCCAGTCTCGCCAGTCTCTCCAAGCGCCGGGCTGTTCTCTGTACTTACGTCTGCACTCATCGCACTGGCCCTCCCGGCCGCTGGACATCAGACGTGATCAAAGACCGGTCTTGAACGAGGTGTACATGCGCGTCATCTGGCGGCGGATGTCGTTGTTCAAGGCATCCGGCGAGGCCATCGTCTTCATGTCGGCATCGCTCAGGAAAACGCTTGGGTTGTTGGCCACGTCCGGCCGGATGAAGGGCTTGGAGGCCTTGTTCGGGTTGGCGTAGAAGACCTTGTTGGTCAAGCTCGCATGCACTTCGGGGCGCAGGATGTAGTTGATGAACTTGTGCGCGTTGCCCGGCCGGGGGGCGTCCGCCGGGATCACCATCACGTCCATGAAGATGATGCCGCCGGTCTTGGGAATCAGCGCCTCGATCTTCTGGCCGGTCTTGCCGTCGATGGCGCGCTGGCGGGCGATGTTGATGTCGCCCGACCAACCCAGCGCCAGGCAGATCGAGCCATTCGCCATGTCGTTGATATAGCCCGAGCTGCTGAACAGCGTCACATTGGGGCGAATGCTTTTCAGCAGCGCCGGCACGCCGGCAAAGTCGGCAATGCTTTTGCTGTAGGCCGGTTTGCCCAAGTAGTGCAGGGCGGCCGGTATCACCTCGGTGGCCGAGTCCAGGAAGCTGACGCCGCAGCTTTTCAGCTTGGAGATGTATTCCGGTTTGAAGACCAGATCCCAGGCGTTGTCCGGCATCGGCAGCGGCGCGATGGCCGCTTTCACCTTGTCGACGTTGATGCCCACCGTCGTGTAGCCCCAGAGCCAATCGACCATGTATTCATTGCCCGGGTCGAGCTTGGCCAACTGTGCTTGCAGGGCCGGGTCGAGGTTTTTGTAATTGGGCAGTTGCGCCTTGTCGAGCTTGCGCAGCAAGCCGCCATCCGCTTGCAGCTTGGCCCAGTAGGAGCTGGGCACCACGACGTCGTAACCGGTCTTGCCGGCCACCAGCTTGGCGTGGACGATTTCGTTGTTGTCGAAATTGTCGTAGCGCACCTTGATGCCGGTTTCCTTCTCGAAGTTCTTGATCGTGTCTTCGGCGATGTAGTCCGACCAGTTGTAGACGTTGAGAATTTTTTCTTCCTCTTGCGCGGCAGCCGTCAGGGGGAAGAGGCTGGCGGCGGCAAGTGCC
Source organism: Burkholderiales bacterium (assembly GCA_947450745.1). Taxonomy (GTDB): domain Bacteria; phylum Pseudomonadota; class Gammaproteobacteria; order Burkholderiales; family Burkholderiaceae_C; genus Paucibacter_A. The sequence continues at coordinate 3,855 of CANFYD010000253.1, read as the reverse complement.
ACCGAAGTCAGAGCAGTGCCGAAGCGGCAAATTGACAGCAAGTTCATGGCTGGGTCTCCACAAGGTCAGATGACTGGAATGCTGCCAATGAGCCGGCAGCTGAATTTGGACGTTGGCGCAGTTTATGGGCTGGCTGGGCGACGGCCATCGGCCTGAACCCGAAACTGTGGCGTGAAGCGCTCAGACCCAGCCGCGCTCCCTCACTTCAGCCAAGGTCAGGTCCAAACAGCGACGGATCAGCACCATCATTTCGTCGATCTGCGCACGCGTCATCACCAGCGGCGGCGCCACGATCATGCGGTCACCGACGGCACGCATGATCAAGCCGTTGCCAAAGCAATGGTTGCGGCACAGCATGCCAACGTCCAACTCGGATGCAAAACACGTGCCAGTGCCCGGTTCCGTGCCCTTTTCCTTCACCAATTGCACCGCGGCCATCATGCCGCAGGCCTGCGTTTCGCCGACCAGCGGGTGGTCGTCGAGCTCGGCCATGCGGGTCGCCAAATAGGGGCCGATGTCGTCCCGTACATGGCTGACCAGATCCAGATCGCGCAGCAATTTGATATTGGCCAGCGCGACGGCGCAGGCGGTCGGGTGGCCGGAGTAGGTGAAGCCGTGGTTGAACTCGCCGCCCTCGTCGATCATCACCTGAGCCACCCGGTCGCCCACCAGCACGCCGCCGAGCGGGATGTAGCCGGAGGTGACGCCCTTGGCGAAGGTCATCAAGTCCGGCTTGAAGCCCATGGTTTCGCAGCCGAACCAGTTGCCGGTGCGGCCAAAGCCGCAGATCACTTCGTCGCTGACCAGCAAAATGCCGAATTTGTCGCAGATGCGTTGAATCTCCGGCCAGTAGGTGGCGGGCGGCACGATCACGCCGCCGGCACCCTGCACCGGCTCACCGATGAAGGCGGCGACCTTGTCCGCGCCGATTTCAAGAATCTTCTCCTCCAGCCAGCCAGCGGCCTGCAGCCCGAAGGCGTCGCGGGTCAGGCCCTGGCCCTGACCCAACTCGAACCAATGCGGTTGCTGGATGTGGGTGATGCCCGGAATCGGCAAGCCGCCCTGCGCATGCATGCCGCTCATGCCGCCCAGCGACGCGCCCGCCATCGTCGAGCCGTGATAGCCGTTGATGCGGCCGATGATGACTTGCCGTTCGGGCTGACCGACGACATCCCAGTAACGCCGCACCATGCGGACGATGGTGTCGTTGCCTTCGGAGCCGGAGCCGGTGAAGAACACATGCTGGAACTGCGGCGGGCTGATCTCGGCCAGCACCTCGGCCAGCTCGATGGCCGGCATGGTGGCGGTCTGAAAAAAGGCGTTGTAGAAGGGCAGCTCCTTCATTTGGCGCGCCGCCGCGTCGATCAGGCTTTGCTGCCCATAGCCGACGTTGACGCACCACAGCCCGCTCATGCCGTCCAGAATCTTGTGGCCTTCGCTGTCCCACAAGTAGATGTTGTCGGCCTTGGCGATGATGCGTGAGCCCTTGGCGGCCAAGCCCTTGAAGTCGGTGAACGGATGCAGAAAATGGCGCGCGTCGGCTTGCTGCCAATCGGCCGTCGTACGCGGTGCTGTCGGGTGGTTTTGAACGGTAGTCATTGGCTTTCCTCGTAGCGGGTTCGGGGGCAGGTTCAGAGGGTGAGAACTTTTGTAGCGAGCGGTCGTCAGGCTAGGCGGACGAAGCACAGGAACCGGAACGTACTTTAGGTACGTGAGGATTCCGAGCATTCGGCCAACGACGCATGGCGGCCGCGCAGTAAAAAGTTTTCACCCTCAAACGTGGAGCAATAAATGCTCACGCTCCCACGGAGATATGACCTTCATGAACTCCTCGTACTCGATCTCCTTGATCTCCGAATAGACGGTGATGAAGGACTCGCCCAACACGGCGGCCAGCTCTTTTTCTGCACGCAGCAGGCCTAGCGCTTCGCCCAAGCTGCGGGGCAGTTGGTAGTCGCCTAAATAGGCATCGCCCTTGCATTCGGGCGTCGGCTCGATGCGGTTCTTGATGCCCAAGTAACCGCAGGCCAGCGTGGCGGCCAGGGCGGCGTAGGGGTTGGCGTCGGCACCGATCACGCGGTTCTCGATCCTGCGTGCCGCCGCGTCGGCCAGCGGTGAGCGGATGCCGACCGTGCGGTTGTCGGTGCCCCATTGGATATTGATCGGCGCGGCGGTGAAGCGCGACAAGCGCCGGTAGCTGTTCACATACGGCGCGAACAATGCCATCGCGGCCGGAATGTACTTTTGCAACCCGCCGATGTACCAGAAGAACTCCTGGCTGGGCGAGCCGTCCTCGTTGCTGAACAGGTTGCGGCCGGTCGCCTTGTTGATCACGCTTTGGTGCACATGCATGGCGCTGCCGGGCTCACCGGCAATCGGCTTGGCCATGAAGGTGGCAAACATGTCGTGGCGCAGCGCGGCCTCGCGCACCGTGCGCTTGAAGAAGAACACCTCGTCGGCCAAGCCCAGCGGGTGGGCGTGGAAGAAGTTGATCTCCATTTGCCCGGCACCGACCTCGTGAATCAGCGTGTCCACGTTGAGTTCCATCTTTTCGCAATAGGCGTAGACGTCCTCGAACAGCGGGTCGAACTCGTTCACCGCGTCGATGGAATAAGCCTGGCGCGAGGTTTCGGCCCGGCCCGAGCGGCCCACCGGGGGTTTCAGCGGCTGGTTCGGGTCGGTGTTGCGGGCCACCAGGTAGAACTCCAGCTCAGGTGCCACCACCGGGTCCCAGCCTTCGGCATCAAACAGGTCGCAGACCCGGCGCAGCACCGATCTGGGCGCAAACGGCACCAATTTGCCGTGCTGGTCGAAGCAGTCGTGGATGATCTGCGCCGTCGGGTCGATGGCCCAGGGCACGAGACGGGCGGTGGTCGGGTCGGCCCGCAAATGCATGTCGCGGTCGTTCGGGCTGATCACGTCGTAGTAAGGCCCTTCCTCCGGGAACTCGCCCGTCACTCCCATCGCCACGACCGCTTCGGGCAAGCGCATGCCGCGATCTTCGGTGAACTTCTGGCGCGGCAGGATCTTGCCGCGGGCCACGCCGGTGAGGTCTGGCACCAGACATTCGATTTCTGTGACGCGGTGCTCTTGCAACCACGCTTCCAGGTCGCTGAAGGTTTGTACTTTTCTGGCCGACATGATGGTTCTCCTCGTTGTGTCTTGACCCCGGAATGCGCCGGGGCTGCGGATGACTTTGGGTTCAACTGTCTTGCGGTGAGATCAGTGCACGCGGCGCTAGGTGTCTGGGTCGCGTTTGTCATTCTGGTCGTTCTGTTTGTCCTGTTCGCGCTGCGTGGCGGGTGCTGAATCGAGTCGCTGCTTTCTGTAATCACGGCAGGCTTGGCCGAAGGCCCCGAGCAAGGCGACGGACACCGGGTTGCTGGCCGCCAGCCATTCCGGATGCCATTGCACGCCCAGGTTGAAGCCGCTGCCCTCGGCCGAGAAGGCTTCGACCAGCCCGTCCGCTGCCAGCGCTTCAATGCGCAGGCCGGCGGCCAGTTGCTTGACGCCCTGGCCGTGCAGCGAGTTCACAGCAAAGCTGTCGCGCTGCAGAATGGCCGCCAGCCGGCCACCGGGCACGACTTGAACCGCGTGGCTGTCGGCATATTGCTGAGCCACCGATTGCTCGGCCGGCGCGCGGTGATCTTGCAGCCCGGCTTGCTCTTGCACGGCCTGATGCAGGCTGCCGCCCAGCGCCACATTGACCTCCTGAAAACCCCGGCAGATGGCGAACAACGGCGGGCCTTGCTGCAGCGCCCGGCGCACCAGCGGCAGCGTCCAGGCGTCGCGCAACGGGTCCAGCGGCAGGTCCGGGTTATGCACCGCTTCAGCAAAGTTGGACGGGTGGACATT
>CANFYD010000252.1 GCA_947450745.1 Burkholderiales bacterium | reverse complement strand
GCGATACTGCCAGACGCCTTGCGGCTCGGGGTTGATCCAGACGAATTTGGGGAAGGTACTGGTAAGGCACTGCAGCCATTCCGCACCGGCTTCTTCGTTGTTGTATTCGACGCTGCCGCCGGCTTGCAAAATCTCGTAGGGGCTCATCGTCGCATCGCCGACAAAGATCAATTTGTAGTCCTTGTTGTACTTGCGGATGATGTCCCAAGTGGATGTTTTTTCGGCAAAGCGGCGGCGGTTGTTCTTCCACATGAAGTCGTAGACGCAGTTGTGGAAGTAGAAAAATTCCAGATGCTTGAACTGGCTCTTGGCCGCCGAGAACAGCTCCTCGACCTTGTGGACATGCTCGTCCATCGTGCCGCCCACATCCATCAGCAGCAGCACTTTGACCTTGTTGTGGCGCTCCGGCACCATGCGGATGTCCAGCATGCCGGCATTGGCGGCGGTCTTGTGGATGGTGTCGTCAAGATCCAGCTCAAGGTCCGAGCCTTCACGGGCAAAGCGGCGCAGCCGGCGCAGCGCCACTTGGATGTTGCGGGTGCCCAGCTCCAGGTTGTCGTCGTAGTCCTTGAAGGCCCGCTGATCCCAGACCTTCACCGCGCTCTTGTTGCGGCTCTTCTCCTGGCCAATGCGAATGCCTTGCGGGTTGTAGCCGTTGGCGCCAAACGGGCTGGTGCCGCCGGTGCCTATCCATTTGCTGCCGCCCTCGTGGCGCTCTTTCTGTTCTTCGAGGCGTTTTTTGAGCGTTTCCATCAGCTCGTCCCAGCCGAGCTTGTCAATCGCCGCCTTTTGCTCGGGGCTGAGCTCCAGCTCCAGGTGTTTGCGCAGCCATTCCAGCGGCACGTCCTTGGTGAAGTCGGTCAGCAACTCCACGCCCTTGAAGTAGGCCGAAAACGCCCGGTCGAACTTGTCGTACTGGGTTTCGTCCTTGACCAGGGTGGTGCGAGCCAGATAGTAGAAGTCATCAATGGACGCACTGCCGTCGGCCCCGATCACGCCGGCCTGGAGTCCTTCGAGCAGGCTCAGGAACTCCCTCACCGACACCTTCAGCTTGGCCGCACGCAAGGTGTAGAAAAATTTGATCAGCATGGCGGCCAGAAAGTTGAAAAGACGTTGAGTTTGATTATCCATGCCGCCGACAGAGCACGCCTCGGGCCCATCAGGCGGACGCAGGTGCTCGTTCAGCAAGGTCATTGGGTGTGTCATGCAGCGAAGTCAAGGAGGAGCGCAGCGGGTGGAGAGAGCCCGGACTCAAACAGTCCTGTGGACTGTTTGTGCCTGGCGAGCGCCAGGGCCGCTGGCCCTGGCATGAGCGGAAGGACGCACCCGATGGCCGCAGCCCGGCCAGCTTTTCGGGGTGTAAAAAGTTTTGTTTCTCATGAGTTGACGGCCCGGCCATCAAGCCTGAAGCAAGCCCCAGCGCAATGCCACCAACGTCAACTTGGACTGATTGGTGGCGCCGAGCTTTTGCTTGACTCGGTACAAATGCGTGCCGACGGTGCTGGGCGACAGGCTCAAGGTGTCAGCAATCTGCGCCACGCTTTGGCCGCGCGCCAGCTGGATGAAGACCGAGAACTCGCGCTCGCTGAGCAGCTCAGCCGGGCTGATGTCGCCGTCGATCTGCGCCAGCGCCAGCGCCTGCGCGGTCAGCGCATCGACATAACGATCACCGCGCGCCACCGCAGTCACAGCGGCGATCAGCGTTTCCGGTGCGCTGCGCTTGGCCAAATAGCCCAAAGCGCCGGCCCGCAGCACGCGCCGGGGGTGCGCCGTGTCCTCATGCGCCGACAGCGCCAGCACGCGCGCCTTCGGGTCTTGCGCCAGCAGCCGTCGCACCGCTTCGAGCCCGCCCATGCCGGGCATGGATAAATCCATCACCACGACGTCGGGCTTGACCTGGGCATAGTCCCGGCAGGCCTGCTCGCCGCTGTCGGCCTCGGCCACCACCTCGACGTGGGCGTCCGTCAACAGCATGCGAAAGCCCATGCGCACCAGCGCGTGGTCATCGACCAACATCACGCGGATCATCTGAATCATGCGGCTTGCTCCAAATGACTGGCCAACAGGGGCAGGCTCAGCTGCAACCGCACACCGCCGCTGGGCGCCGACTCGACGCGCAGCGTGCCGCCCACGCCCTCGGCCCGCTCGGCCAGCCAGCGCAGGCCGTAATGCCCCTTGCGCAGCGACCAATCGGCGGCCAAGCCCTGGCCGTCATCCTGCAGCGTCAGCGTCAGCACATTTCCGACGCTCGCGACACTGAGCTGCAAGCGCCCCGCATGGCCGTGGCGCAGGGCGTTGCTGAGGCCTTCTTGCGCCGCGCGGTACAGCGTCAGCGCGGTGTCGCTGGCCAGCGCCATCGGGCCGATGTCGATGCTCGATTCAATCAACACCTCGGGCTGGCTGAGGCGGGTGCGTACAAGCAATTCTTCCAGCGCCTCAGCGAGTCCAAAGTTGTCCAGCACCAGCGGGGTCAGGCGCGGAATCATGCCGTGCATGGCGTCATACAAGCGCGACGACTCGTCGGCAATCAGCCGGGCGGCGGTTTCTGACTGCGGGTCCAGCGTGTGGATGCGCTGGGCAATCGACAAGGCCATGCTGCGAATCGCCGTCACCGACTGCCCCAACTCGTCGTGCAGCTCGCGGGCGATCAACAAGCGTTCGCGTTCGATGTGTTGGTCGATCCAACGCGTCAGCTCCCGGCTGTCCGACAGTTGCAGCTCGGCTCGCGCCGCGCGGCGTTCGGTTTCGATATGGTTTTGCAGCTCGTCCACCATGCGGTTGAAGGCGGCTCCGATGGCGGCCGCCTCGGTGCCGGGCAGCTGAGGCAGTTGCACATCCAAGCGGCCACCCTGCAACTGGTTCAACGCGGCCACGATCTTGCCGAACGGCCGCACCGTCCGGCCGACCAGCCAGAACACCAGCGCGTTGGCCACCAGCAGCAACAGCAGGCCAAAGGCCGCCAACACCTTGACGGCATCCCAGGCGTCCAGCACCGCCCGCGAGGCGTTCGCTTGCACCATCAGCTTGCCGTCCGGGAACTCGATCGTCTGCAGCGTCGGCGACGGGGAAATCAGCCACTCGAACCACGCCGGCGCATCGCGGCCCGCTTTGTAGGTGGCCGGCGGCGAGCGATACAACTCGCGCCCGTCGCGATCAATCAAGGTGATGTCATTGGCCCGCACCCGCCCCATGCCCTGCAAGAAGTTCAAGATGTCCGGCGTGCCCCGCGCCGCATAGCGCCACACGGTGCGGTTCAGCACCTGGGCGGCGACGCGGTTGGCGGCCCCCACCTCCTCCAGCACCGAGTCCCGCATGCTGCGCAATTGCAGCCACGTCATCGCGACGATGAAAAACAGCGTGAGAGCGCCAACGATGAGGTTGATCTTGAGTCTGAGCGTCATTTGCGGCCGATGTTACAGGCCGCAAAGACCCGATCAACTCTGCAAAATCATGAAAATCATGAGGTTTGAATCATGATTGCCGGGCTGGAGCCTGGCCTTGCCGAGCCGCAGAATTGCCATGGGACAACATGCCCCCGCAAGTGCAACTCAGCGCTTGCGCCACCACTAAGGAGACTCCTCATGCAATGGCAAACACCGACCGCGACCGACTTCCGTTTTGGCTTTGAAATCACTTTGTACGTGTCGAACCGCTGATCTGCAGTTTCTGATTTACCCCCTGCCGTTGCCGCACAGCTCGGGCCTACGGCAGGGGATTTAACCGGCCATCCCCCATGCGCATCACGATTCTCGGTTCGGCCGCTGGCGGCGGCTTCCCGCAGTGGAACTGCAACTGCCGCAATTGCGCGGGCGTGCGTTCCGGCAGCGTTAACGCCAAGCCGCGCACCCAATCCTCCATCTTCGTGCAGCCAGACGGCGGCCATGAAGGCGTGCTGTTCAACGCCTCGCCCGACATCCTCGAGCAAATTCGCAGCCATGGCGCGCTGCAACCGGCCCGTGCACTGCGCGACACCGCGATTGCCGGTGTGGTGCTGATGGACGGGCAGATCGACCACGCCACCGGCCTGCTCATGCTGCGCGAGCGCAACGGCAAACTGCCCCTGTGGTGCACCGACCCGGTCGAAGAAGACCTGAGCCAAGGCTTGCCGGTGCTGCGCGTGCTGTCCCATTACTGCGGCGTCGAGCGCCACCGCATCACCCTGGACGGCGGCTGGTTCAGCGTGCCCGGCGTGGCCGACCTGCGCTTTCAAGCCTTGCCGCTGTCGAGCAAAGCAGCGCCCTATTCACCGCACCGCGAGCAGCCGGTGGCCGGCGACAACATCGGCATCACCCTCCACGACCAGCGCAGCGGCAAGAGCGCTTTTTACGCGCCCGGCTTGGGCGACATCACGCCGGCCGTGTTTGAAGCGATGCGCAGCGCGGACGCGGTGTTGGTGGACGGCACCTTCTGGACCGACGATGAAATGCCCAAGCTCGGCATCAGCAGCAAACACGCTCGCGAGATCGGCCACCTGCCGCAATCTGGCCCCGGCGGCATGATCGAGTGGATGGCCCAACTGCCGGCCACCACCCAGCGCCATCTGATCCACATCAACAACACCAACCCCATCCTCGACGAGGACTCGCCGGAGCGGGCCATCCTGACGCGCGCCGACATCCACGTCTGCGAAGACCGCATGACGCTCAAGCTCTGACCAAAGCCCAACTTATGCGCCCAGACATCCTCCTGAAAAGACCTAGCCCGGCCGACATGAGCCGCACTGACCCAGCGGCCTGGAGCGCTGAAGAGTTTGAAGCCCAGTTGCGCCAGCGCGGCCGCTCGTACCACATTCACCACCCGTTCAACGTGCTGCTGAACACCGGCGGGGCCACGCCGGAGCAGGTGCGCGGTTGGGTTGCCAACCGGTTTTATTACCAGATCGCCATCCCGATCAAGGACGCGGCCGTGCTGTCCAACTGCCCCGACCCGCAGGTGCGGCGCGGCTGGGTGCAGCGCATCCTCGACCACGACGGTTTTGAGCTGGGCGGCATCAAGGACGAAGGCGGCATCGAAGCCTGGTTGCGGCTGGCCGAAGCGGTCGGGCTGAGCCGCGCCGAGGTGCTGGACCTGCGCCATGTGGTGCCGGCGATGCGCTTTGCGGTCGATGCCTATGTCAACTTTGCGCGCCGTGCGCCGTGGCAAGAAGCCGTCTGCTCCTCGCTGACCGAGCTGTTCGCCCCGGAAATCCACAAGCAACGGCTGGCCACTTGGCCCGAGCATTACGGCTGGATCGATGCCGGCGGCTTGACCTATTTCCGCAGTCGCGTCAGCCAAGCCCGGCGCGACGTCGAGCAGGGCTTGGCGGTGACGCTGGGCCACTTCACCACCCGCCCACTGCAAGAGCGTGCGCTCGACGTGCTGCAGTTCAAACTCGACATCTTGTGGGCCATGAACGATGCGATGGCAGCGCGGTACGCGGCATGAGCACGCTGACGAACACGTTGACGAACCCGCTGTCAAGCAGCTCCCAGCCCCGCGTCAGCCAAGGCTTTCGCCTGCAATGGGAGCCTGTGCAGGACTGCCATGTGCTGCTCTACCCGGAAGGCATGGTCAAGCTGAACGGCAGCGCCGGTGAAATCATGAAACGCTGCGACGGTATGGCCAGCATCGCCGCCATCACCGCCGACATCGAACACACCCACGCACTGCAAGGGCTGGAGGCCGATGTGCTGGCCTTTGTCGAGCTGGCCGGCGAGCAGCGCTGGCTGAAGTGGGATTGAGCATGATCAAACCCGCCGAACTGCCACTGCAGCCTTCAACCGCCAGCCACGCCAAGATCGGCCCGCCGCTGTGGCTGCTGGCCGAGCTGACCTACCGCTGCCCGCTGCACTGCGTGTTTTGCTACAACCCGGTCGACTTTGCCCGGCAGGAGGAAGAGCTGGACACGCAAGGCTGGCTGCGCGTGCTGCGCCAGGGCCGCGAGATGGGCGCGGTGCAACTGGGTTTGTCCGGTGGCGAACCGCTGGTGCGGGACGACCTGGAGCTGATCGTGGCCGAGGCCACAAAGCTGGGCTACTACACCAACTTGTTGACCTCCGGCGTCGGCTTGACGGCGGCGCGGGCCACCGCCTT
>CANFYD010000251.1 GCA_947450745.1 Burkholderiales bacterium | reverse complement strand
TGGCGTCATCACGGCGGCGCATCAGCGCGACTTTACCTTGGTATTGAAGGGCGTGATTGCGCTCTCCAGCGCGCAGTTCCCGCGTGGCGTGCGTTCGCCCATGCTGGACGCGATTGCACGCGCGCCGATGTGGGAACACGGCATGGACTACGGCCACGGCACCGGCCACGGCGTCGGCTATTTCATGAATGTGCATGAAGGCCCGCAGAGCATCTCCAAGGCCATTCCCGACGCCAATATGGCGATGGAGGCCGGCATGATCACCTCGATCGAGCCCGGCGTGTACCGGCCCGGTCTGTGGGGCGTGCGGATCGAGAACCTGGTGCTCAACATTGCCCTGCCCACGCCGGAGCAGGGGCAGTTTGGCAACATGCTGGCGTTCGAAACGCTGACGCTGTGCCCGATCGACACCCGCTGCATGGACATGAGCCTCTTGCGCACCGATGAAATCGACTGGATCAACCGCTACCACGCCGAAGTGCTGACCCGCCTCTCGCCGCTGGTCAGCGGTGCCGCGCTGGCTTGGTTGCAGCTGCGCACGCAAGCGATTTAGGGGCAGGCCGTAGGGCGGGTCGCGACCCGCGTGTGGCCGGCTATGGCAACCGCGCCGCACCCGGCCGGCGCTTCGGTGCAATGTGCTGGAATCGTTCGCGGGTCGCGACCCGCCCTACCTAGGAGCCCAATTCCGGCGGCCCTACATCTGCCGGAACAGGTGCAGATAGCTGCGGCTGACGGGCAACACTTCGGGACGGGCTTTCAGGTGCACGTCGGCGGTTTCGTTGGGGCCGCGGGTGACGTGGCTGATGGCGTGCAGGTTGACGACCACCGAGCGGTGCACCTGCACGAAGCGTTGTGGGTCGAGCTGCTCCATCAGCTCGCGGATCGGCGTGCGGATCAGCGCCTCGCCTTCGCTCCAGACCACCAGGGTGTACTTTTCGTCCGAGCGCAAATAAGTGATTTCTTCCACCGGAATCAGCTTCAGCGTGGCCCCGACCGAGGCTCTGATCCACTGCAAATGAGCCAGCGGCGCGGGCGGCGCAGCACCAGTAGCAGCACCAGCACCAGCGAGCACAGTGCCCACCGGTGCCGCCTGCTGCCCCAGGCGCTGCAGCAACTGGGCAATCACCGCTTCGAGCATTTCGGTAGAGGCCGGCGGCACGCTCCCGACGGGCCCGCCCGTGCGGCTACGCTCGTTCAGGCGCGCCTTCAGCCGCGCCACCGTGTCGGCCAGCCGGGTCGCCTCGACCGGTTTGACCAGATAGTCGAGTGCGCCCTGCTCGAAGGCCTGCACCGCATATTCCTCGTAGGCGGTCACGAACACGATCTGCGTGCGGCGAGCCAGTTGGCGGGCCGCCTCGATGCCGTTCAGGCCGGGCATGTGAACGTCCAGAAACACGATGTCGGGCTGGTGCTGTTCGAACAGCTCCAGCGCCTCGCGGCCGTTGCGCGCTTGCGCCAGCACGCGCAGCTCGGGCCAGGCACCGCGCAGCGCCCGCTCCAGGCTGTCGCGCAGCAGCGGTTCGTCGTCGGCGATCAGGGCGGTGGGCAGCGCTGCGCTCAAAGTTGGGTTGGTGTTCATAAATGGAATTCAATCTCGGCACGCAGGCCGTGGGGCGCAGTTTCGCTCAGGTCCAGGCGGGCGCTGTCGCCGTAAAACCCCTTCAAGCGCTCGCGCAGATTGCGCAAGCCGGTGCCGGTGCCGCTGCTTTGCGTCAGGCCCACGCCGCTGTCGCTGACCCAGACTCGCACTGTCTGGCCCGTCGGCCCGTCCAAGCTGCCGCCCACCACAATCGCGCCGCCCTCCTCGCTCGGGTCGACGCCGTGGCGCACCGCGTTCTCCACCAGCGTCAGCAAGGCCATCGGCGGGAAGCGCAGGCCCAGCAGCTCAGGTGGCACCTGCAACTGAAAACTCAGCCGGTCCGGCATGCGCAAATGCATCAACTCCAAATAAGCGCGCACCAGCGCCAGCTCATCACCCAGGCTGGCGGCCTCGTTTTTCAGCCTCGGCATGGCAGCGCGCAAATAGGCGATCAAGCTGCGCAGCACCGGCGCGGCTTGGGGTGAACTGGTCTCCACCAGCGCGCTGACGTTAGCCAGCGTGTTGAACAAGAAATGCGGCTCGATCTGCGCTTGCAACAAGCGCAGCCGTGCGTCCAGCGCCTGGCGTTCCAGCTCGCTGCGCTCCAGCTCAAAGTGCAGCGCCTGGCTGCGCGCCTCGGCATCGCGCTGGCGGTACAGCGCGCCCATCGCCAACAAGGGCCCCAGCAACAGGCCAGCCCCGGCGATCGAGACAAAGCCCAGCACCTTGCCCTCGCTGGCGATCAAGCTGGCCACATCGCCGCCCACCGCCACCAAATAGACCATCAGCGTAGCCAGCGGCACCGTCACCGTCACAACGCCCACTTGCAGCAGCCAGCGCGCCAGCCAACCGGGCAAGCGCCGTGGCCATTGGCCCGCCGCTGAAAACGCCAGCAGCGCCAGCACACCAATGAACAGCGTGCGCCCCAGCAAGACCGGGAACGGGGTGATGAAAATCGGTTTGAGCAAAAAGGCGGCGGCGGCGGCCAAGCCCAGCGCCAGCGCCAGCCGCAGCAGCGACAGGTCGGCCACAAAGCAGCCCCAAGCCTGTGCGTGGCTGGGCCGAGGCGCTGTGGGAGTGAGGGGCACGGGAGCCAGAGACGAGGGAGCTTTCAGCATGCTGGCAGCGTAACGTCCTGCGGCCCGTGCGGCCCGGTTTGGCTGCCGCCGAGCGATGAACGACGGTTTGCTAGCCCCGGACGCCTGTGCGGTTTGCGCTCAGCGGTTCACCGATCAGGCGATTGAGCGACGCTTCAACTATTGGCCAGCAAGCCCAGCGCTTGGCCCAGCGCTTCACGGTCCAGCGGCTTGGTGAAGGCACCCAGCACCTTCAGCCCATTCAGCGTGGCGATGTCTTGCGCCACCGTCAGCATGTCGCGGTTGACGCCAGTCACCAGCACCAACCCGCCCCGAAAATTGCGCGCGACCAACTCTTCGACGAACTCGATGCCGTCCATATCAGGCATGAAGATGTCGCAAAAAATCACATCGGGCGCGCGGTCCATTTGGTCCAGGGCAAACACACCGGCACGGCCGTCATGAGCCGAGTGAATATCCGTGACACCGAATTGAACCAAGCGCTTGCGCAGCACTTCCTGACTGAACTCGTCGTCGTCCACGACCAACACCGACATCGACATCGACGACGCTTGTACTGTTGTTTTGACCATAGCTCCTCCTGCTACTACTCCCTCGTTTGCTAACACTCGTTTTCCCTAGCAAATGTAACAGCGCTCATGCGTCGCTCGTCAACAAGCGCTCGATGGCGCTAACCGCACGTTTCAACGCTTCGTCGAGCTGCGCCAACTCGCGCGCGGGGTCGAGCTCGGTGCGCAAGACCTGCTCCGCCACCGCCGCCAGCCGCTGCGTCTGCGGCAAGGCCATGTTGGCGGCCACACCGGCCAGCTTGTGCGCCAGTGCCACCGCCGCCGCCCGGTCGCCGCGGCGCAGGCTGCCCGTCATCACCAGCACCGCGTGCCCGTACTGCGTGGCAAAGCGGGTCAAATAGTCTTGATAGGACGGCAGGTCAAGCCAGATTTCCAGACCCTTTTGTTGGTCCAGCACGGCGGGGTCGATCGCTGCTGTGCCCAGCGTGGGCGGCAGCGCGGCCAAATCCGGCCCCGCCAAGCGAGGCTCGGCCGGCAGCGCGTTGGCCGAGCTGCGCGTCAGCCGCTGGATCAGCGCAATCGTCGACGGCACATCAAACGGCTTGCTGATGAAGTGCGTCATGCCGGCCTCGTGCGCGGCGTCCTGCTGCGCCTTGAACGCCCCCGCTGTCAGGGCGACGATGGGCAGATCGGCAAACTGCGGCATGCGGCGCAATTGGCGGGTCGCCTCGACGCCGTCCAGCACCGGCATTTGCACATCCATCAGCACCAGGTCAGCGCCGGTCGGGTGGGCCACCAGCCAATCCAGCGCCTCTTGGCCGTTGACGGCCAGCGACACGGTGGCACCCTGGCCGTGCAGGATGCGGCGCGCCACTTCGCGGTTTATTTCGCTGTCGTCCACCACCAGGATGCGCGTCCCCAGCAGGCCTTGGCCGGACGACTGATGCAGGGCGAAAGAGATGCCGTCGGTGGCGGTGCGCTTGCGCCTGGCCTCCAGCAGCGCGTTGTAGAGATTGGATTCGGTGACCGGCTTTTCCAGCAAGGCATCGACCAGCTCCACCCCGCTCTGGTTGGCTAGGCTGGCCGGCGACAAGGCGGTGGTCATGATCAGCAGCGGGCATTTGCCCTGCGGCAGACCGTCCCGGATCGCGCGGGCCACCGCCAGTCCGTCCAGCCCGCCCATCTTCCAGCTCAGCAACACGACCTCCGGCAGCTTGACACTCTTTCGCCCCAGCAATTGCGCCAGCACCGCTTCGCCGGAATCGACCTGCTCGACCTGCCAGCCCAAGCCCTCGGCAATGGTGCTGGCGAATTGCAGACCGATGTCGCTGTTGTCGGCGATCAGGGCGGCCACGCGGACGCTGGCGGCACCCGCCAATTCGGCGTCGGCCAAGCGGGTCAAGGGCAAGGTGAACCAGAACTCGCTGCCCTGGCCCAGCACGCTGTTGACGCCGATCTCCCCGCCCATCAGCTCCACCAATTGGCGGCAAATGGTCAGGCCCAGACCGGTACCGCCGAAGCGGCGGGTGGTCGAGCTGTCCGCCTGCGTGAAGGCCGAAAATACGCTTTTTTGGAGCTCCGGTTCGATGCCGATACCGGTGTCGCGCACCGAGAAGCGCAGCTTGATCTTTTCGCTGCTGCTGGACAGCAACTCGGTGTGCAGCCGCACCTCGCCGACGCTGGTGAACTTGATCGCGTTGATGCTCAGGTTCAGCAGCACCTGTTCCAGCCGCAAGGCATCACCGACCAAGTTGAAGACGCCGGGCGGCGGCGGCTCGATCACCAGTTGAATGTCCTTGTCCCCCACCGCCAGCCCCAGCACCACGCCCAGGTTGTCGACCACGTCGGCGAGGCGGAACGGTGCCTGCTCGATCATCATCTGGCCGGCCTCGATCTTGGAGACATCCAGGATGTCGCTGATCAGGCGCAACAGCATGCGGCCGGAGGCGCGAATCTTGCGCACCATGTTGTTGGCGTCCTGCTCCAGGTTGGCCTGCTCCAGCAAATAGGCCAGACCCAGGATGGCGTTCAGCGGCGAGCGGATCTCGTGGCTCATGCTGGAGAGGAAGTCGGACTTGGCCAAGTTGGCCTTGTCGGCCACCGCCTTGGCGCTTTCCAGCTCGATGTTCTTTTCCTGCAGCACCAGGTCCAGGCGCTTGGCCTCGGTGACGTCGCGGGCGGCGGCAAACACGCCTTGCAACTTGCGGTCGCGGTCGTAAAAAGTGGTGGCGTTGTAGGACACCACGGTTTCCTTGCCGTCGCGGGTGCGCACGGTCAGCTCGTAGTTAGTGACCTTCTTGCCGCTCAGCGCCAAGTTGATGGCCCCGGTGGCGCGCTGCGGGTCGGTAAAGTACTTCTTGAACGGTGCGCCGATCAACTCGTCGCGGGTGCAATCGGTCAGCGTCTCCATTTGCTTGTTGACGTCGGTGATGATGCCGGCCGGGTCGGTCGTCATGATGGCGTCGGTGTTCGCTTCGAACAGCGAGCGCGTGTAGAACTGCTGGTCACGCAAGCGCTGGTCGAGCTTGGCCTGCTCTTCTTCGATCAGCTTGCGGGCGGTGTTGTCGGTGCCGATCAGCAAGTAGCCAATGATCACGTCCTGTGCATCACGCAAGGCTGTCACCGACACCACCGCCGGGAAGCGGCTGCCGTCCTTGCGGATATAGGTCAGCTCGTAAATGTCCTCGATGCCGCGCGAGGCCTTGAACACCAGCGCCTCGAAGCCCGGCGCAATCGGTGTGGCCAGCTCGGCGCTGAGTGCCTGCGCGCGGGCAATCACCTCTTGCGGGTCGGAAATATCCGCCGGCGTGATGGTGTTCATCACCTCGGCGGCGGTGTAGCCCAGCATGCGCTCGGCCCCGACGTTGAAAATCTGGATCGCCCCTTTGGCATCGGTCGCAATGCTG
>CANFYD010000250.1 GCA_947450745.1 Burkholderiales bacterium | reverse complement strand
GGACAAGAAATAGCGCACTGAGCCACCCAACAAAAAGGGCGCTGTCATCAACTGGATGACAGCGCCCTTTTTTTGCAGCTCATCGCTGCGTTGACCTCTACATCGTGATGACTACAGCTTTTGCGATGCCATGAACGAGTCAAACCGACCTTCAGCGAAGCGGAACCACAGCACCTGATCGCGCTGGAACGAGCGCATGTCGGCGTAGATTTTTTTCCACTCCGGGCTCTTTGCATCGTTGGCGGCAAACACCTCCATCGAGGCCTTGAAAGACGCTTCCAGCACCGCTTGAGAGAACGGCAACACCTTGGTCTTGGCAGCCACCAGTTGCTTCAAGGCCATGGGATTCAGCGCATCGTATTTGGCCAGCATGTCCGTGCTCGCCAGCGCCGAAGCGGCTTCGATGATGGCCTTGTACTCGGGCGTCAGGCTGTCGAAGGCCTTTTGATTGATGTAGAAGTCGACCTCGGGGCCGCCCTCCCACCAGCCGGGGTAGTAGTAGAACGGCGCCACCTTGTTGAAGCCCAGCTTCTGGTCGTCGTAGGGGCCCACCCATTCGGCGGCATCGATCGTGCCTTTTTCAAGCGCTTGATACAGCTCACCACCGGGAATGCTTTGTGGCACGGCGCCCAGTTTCTGCATCACCTCGCCAACCAAGCCACCGCCCAGGCGCATCTTCAGGCCCTTGAAATCAGCCACCGATTTGATTTCCTTGCGGAACCAGCCGCCCATCTGGGTGCCGGTGTTACCGCCGGGAAAGCTGGTCATGTTGTAGTTCGCGTAGAACTCATTCATCAACTTGCGGCCATTGCCATGCGCCATCCAGGCGTTCATCTGGCGCGCATTCAGGCCGAACGGTACGGCCGAGCCCAAGGCGAAGGCCGGGTTCTTGCCATAAAAATAATAGGGTGCCGAGTGCGCGACTTCAACGGTACCGTTCTGCACGCCGTCCACCACACCGAAGGCCGGCATCAACTCGCCGCCCGCATGCACCGAGATCTCGAACTTGCCACCGGTCATCGCCTTGACGGCCTTGGTGAACACTTCGGCACCGCCGTAAATCGTGTCCAGCGACTTTGGAAAGCTCGATGCCAAACGCCAGCGGATATTGGCTTGAGCATGGACAACCGCCGGCGCTACACCAGCGGCCAACACACCCGCCAAACCGGCTTGCCTAACAAAGGAACGACGCTGCATAGATGACTCCTGGATTGTTGTTTTCACTGAATTGCTCGGCAATTCTAGGGTGGCGCGTCAGTGGACTCAGCGGGGCAAACCCGTGCGCATTGGCGTTTTCCCGCCACTTGCTGGAAGGCTTGAGTCGGCCAAACCGCCAGTCCCCAGCCGTCTGCTCAACTGCTCAACTGCCGGCCAGCTTCATCCGGCTGATCAGTACCGAACCCAAGGTCTTGCCGCCCAGGGTGTAGGTGTCGCAACCGATGCCGATGATGTTCTGGAACATTTCGGGCAGGTTGCCGGCAATCGTCACTTCGTGAACGGGGAAAGCGATCTCGCCGTTCTCGACCCAATAGCCACTGGCACCGCGCGAGTAGTCGCCGGTGACCGAGTTGACGCCTTGCCCCATCAGTTCGGTCACGAACAGGCCACGCCCGAGGCGGCGCAACATCGTCACCAAGTCATCACCGGGCGCGGTCAGGCGGCTGGTCATACGCAGGTTGTGCGAGCCGCCCGCGTGACCGGTGGTACGCAGCCCCAATTTGCGGGCCGAATAGGTCGAAAGGAAATAGCCCTGCAGCACCCCGGCCTCGACGACGCTGCGAGCGCGGGTGATCACGCCCTCGTCATCGAACGGTGAACTGGCCTTGCCCTTGATTTCATGCGGGTTCTCGGTCACGTCGATGTGCGGGGCCAGCACCGATGTGCCCAGGCTGTCCAGCATGAAGGTCGCACGCCGGTACAACGCACCGCCGCTGGTGGCTTGCACCAAGGCACCCAGCAAGCCGGCGGCCACCGAGCTTTCGAACAAGACTGGCACTTCGGCGGTGGCGACGCGACGCGACTTCAGCCGCGACAACGCGCGCTCGGCGGCATAGCGGCCGATGGCTTCCGGCGAGGCCAAGTCTTGCGCGTCGCGCATCGAGCTGTACCAGGAATCACGCTGCATCTGCGCGCCGCGACCGGCAATCGGGGCGACCGAAATCGAATGCCGTGAACTGGCATAACCACCGCGAAAGCCTCGGCTATTGCCCATCAAGAAATGCGATTGCTGGGCCGATACCGCCGCACCTTCGCTGTTGGCAATGCGGCGGTCGGTGGCGAATGCGGCGGCCTCGCAGCGCAGGGCCAATTCAACGGCAGTCTGCGCATCCACGGCCCAAGGGAAGAACAAATCCAGTTCGGGCCGTGTGGCAGGGTCAAGCGCCAGATCTTCCGCGTCGGGCAGGCCGGCCATTGCATCTTCGGCGGTGAAGCGGGCGATATCAAAGGCGGCGCGCACTGTGTCCTGCAAGGCTTTGGCGGAGAAATCGGAAGTGCTGGCGTTGCCGCGCCGCTGGCCGACGTAGACCGAAATGCCGAGTGATTTGTCGCGGTTGCGTTCGACGTTTTCTAGCTCGCCCATCCGCGTCGACACCGACAAACCGCAGCCTTCGGACACTTCGGCGCCGGCATCGCTGGCACCCAAGCGCTTGGCCTCGGCCAACACGTCTTCTATCAGTTGCTGGAATTGGTCCACGCGGTAAGAAAAACCACTGTTGGATTGCTCGGTTGCGGGGGCAACGGGCGCTTTTGCAACGACAGAAGATTTAGTCAATTTGGGCAACTTTGGCATGTAGTGGGTGCTTATGACGGCTGATGAGCGGGGGTCCGGAGCTGGGCCGGCGGCAGTGCGGACAGTTGGCTGCCGATCAAACTGGGGGACAATCATACGAGCCGCCGCAAAACAGCGCGCGCCCATGCTGGAACAAGCATGCCGCCAGATTGAGAACACCGATGCGAACCCACGAAGAAATGACTGCCGAGGACGACGAGTTTGAGCGTCCCAGCAAAAGCCAGAAAAAACGCGAATCCACCGATTTGCAGTCCCTGGGTGAAGACCTGCTGACCCTGCCCGCCAACCGGCTTGACCCGCTGGGCTTGCCCGAAATCCTGACCGACGCGGTGCGCGCGGCCAAGAAAATCACCGCTCACGAAGGCCGCCGCCGCCAGATGCAGTACATCGGCAAGCTGATGCGCCGGGTCGATGCCGAACCGCTGCGCCAAGCTGTTGCTTCATTCAAGCTGGGCCATGCCAAGGACAGCCTGGCGCTGCACCAGAGCGAGCAGTGGCGCGAGCGCCTGCTGGCCAGCGATGACGCGATGCAAGAGTTCATCGAGCAGCATGCCGGCATCGACGTGCAGCAGTTGCGCAGCCAAGTGCGGGCCGCCCGCAAGGACGCAGCACTTGCACCTGAACAACGCTCAGGCCGGGCCTTCCGCGACTTGTTCCAGTTCATCAAGACGGAGCAGTTGCGCGTCCACCCCGCCGCCACCGCAGATGCAGACGATGCCGACGAAGAATGACGCGCTGAGCGGCGCTGCAGCCAGCGCAGACTTCGAGCCGGTTCGCATCGGCATCGTGTCGATCAGCGACCGCGCCTCCAGCGGTGTCTACCAAGACCTCGGTCTGCCAGCGCTGCAAGACTGGTTGACGCAAGCGTTGCGCAACCCGATCAGCTTCGAGCCGCGCCTGATTCCTGATGAGCGGGCCTTGATTGCCCAGACCTTGCGAGAACTGGTCGATACCGCTGGCTGCAGCCTCGTGCTGACCACCGGCGGCACCGGCCCGGCGCTGCGTGATGTGACGCCCGAGGCCACGCAAGATGTGGCAGACAAGGAAATGCCCGGCTTTGGTGAGCAAATGCGGCAGATTTCGTTGCGCTTCGTCCCGACAGCGATTTTGTCGCGCCAAGTCGCGGTGATTCGCGGGCAGGCGCTGATCATCAATTTACCGGGCCAACCGAAGGCAATTGCCGAAACGCTGGCAGGCTTGAAAGACGCCGACGGCGGGCAACTGGTGGCCGGCATTTTCGCGGCTGTGCCCTATTGCATTGACCTGATCGGCGGACCCTATCTGGAAACCCGCGACGAACAGGTCAAAGCGTTCAGGCCCAAAAGCGCGCAGCGCCCGGCCCGCAGCGCTACTTGACCAAACGCGTCAGCGACGCGGCGTCGAAAGCCTCGTCTTGCTGCGCGTCTTGCGGCACGCAACTGCCGACCCGCTCGCCGCTGGCGGCCGACAACTTGCACACCGCCTGCCACAGCAAGGCGATCTGATGTTCGTGGCCGGCGGCGTTGTCGATCAGGCCGCGCATCGCTTGCGCGACCGGGTCGTCGCCGCTGCTGACGCCGTAGGCCGAAAAGCCCAATTTGGCGGCTGCTTCTTCACGCTTGATATCGGCCTTGGCCTCGATGATGCGGGCTGGGTTGCCTACCGCCGTCGCACCGGCGGGCACCGCCCGGGTCACCACCGCCCCGGACCCGACTCTGGCACCAGCTCCCACCGTGAAGCCGCCCAGCACGCAAGCATGGGCACCAACGATCACCCCGGCCTCCAGCGTCGGGTGGCGCTTGGCGCCCTTCACCAGCGACGTGCCGCCCAAAGTGACGCCCTGATAAATCGTGCAACCCTCGCCGATTTCAGCCATTTCTCCGATAACGACTCCCATGCCGTGGTCGATGAAAACCTTGCGGGCGATGGTGGCACCCGGGTGAATCTCGATGC
This sequence comes from Burkholderiales bacterium, assembly GCA_947450745.1. GTDB lineage: Bacteria > Pseudomonadota > Gammaproteobacteria > Burkholderiales > Burkholderiaceae_C > Paucibacter_A. The sequence continues at coordinate 1,369 of CANFYD010000250.1, read as the reverse complement.
CGGTCAGAAAGCGCGCCAGGTGCGAGATGAAGCGGCCCGACCATTTGAAACCGTGCGTCCAGCACCAATGGGCGCGCCGGTGCAGCAACAGGGCGTGCAGGCCGGGGTAGCAGGTCAAGGCCTCCCAAGCCGAACGGGCGGCGGGGTCGCGGTCGAGAATGCAAGCAATGTCTTCGCGGATGCGCTGGAACATGGGATAGGTGCAAAAAGAGAGAGTCGGCAGTTTAGCGGCGTGGCTCAGTCGTCACTGCCAGAGGGTTTGAACGGCGGCTTGACCATTTGCCGGGCGATGCCCCGCAGGATGTGGATGTCTTCCACCGTCAATTGCGCCCGGTTGAACAATTGGTTGAGCCGGGGCATCAACTTTTTTGGCGCGGCCGGGTCGAGGTAGCCAATCGCTTCCAACGACGCTTGCCAGTGCGTCAGCATGCCTTGCACCGCTTGCGCGTCGGCCAGCAGCGGGTCGGGCGTGCGCGACAAGACGGCATAGCCGCCAAGCGCTTGGCGCCAGTCATAAGCCAGCAACTGCACCGCTTGCGCCAAATTGAGCGAGCCGTAGTCGGGATGGGTCGGAATCGACAGCACCGCATGGCAGCGGTAGACGTCTTCATTGCGCATGCCGTAGCGCTCGGAGCCGAACACCAGCGCCAGCCGGTGCTGTGCTGCCGCCAGCTCGGTGAACAGGCCGCGCGGCTCGCGCAGCGGCGGGCCGAAGTCGCGCGGCGTCATCGCGGTGGCACAAGCGAAAGTGACGCCGTCCAGTGCCTCTTCTAGCGTCTCCACAACGCGCGCAGCGGCCAGAATGTCGGTCGCCCCGCTGGCCATTGCCACCGCCTCGTCCTGGCTCAGCACATCGGCCCAGCGCGGTGCCACCAGCACCAGGTCAGAGAACCCCATCACCTTCATCGCCCGGGCGGCGGCCCCCACATTGCCGGGGTGGCTGGTTTGAATCAAAACGAAACGTGTCATGAAACGTGTCTTATCTCCGCGATGGCCATGTTTTTTGCTGCGCTGTCGGTGGGTAAAGTCGCCGCACTGGCAGAAACCCGTGTCGCCCGACAAAGCTCGGTTAAAATGCTGGATTATCCTCAGCCGAGGCAGTTCAATTTTCGGCTGAGGAGAATCGCTCTTTTTTTCAGCCAGTCCACCTCACCCACGTAGGTTCAACGAATGACGCAGCAAAGCTCTCTCCATCCCATGCTCAATGTCGCCATCAAGGCGGCGCGCGCAGCCGGTGCCATCATCAACCGCGCCTCGATGGACCTGGACATTCTGAAAGTCAACACGAAGGCCCCCAATGACTTCGTGACCGAGGTGGACCATGCGGCCGAGCAAGCCATCATCGAGATCTTGCTGCAAGCCTATCCGG
>CANFYD010000249.1 GCA_947450745.1 Burkholderiales bacterium | reverse complement strand
GGCAGCAGCGCGTAGGCGAAGGCTTGTAAACGCCCGCTGCCGTTGCGCAGCAGCGCCCGCGTCGGCTCGGCGTCGCCACTTTCCAGCACCTCGGCATAGACCTTGCCCAGCATGCCGGCGTAGCTGAGTGCAATCGCCAACACGCCGGCGGTGGGCCCCAAGCCGACCACGCGCACGAAGATCAGCGCCCAGATCAACTCCGGCACGCTGCGCAGCAGGATCAACAAGCCACGCACGCCTTGCCGCACGAACGCCGGGCCACGCGCCATGCGGCCACTCAGCAGCGACACCGACAGCCCGCGCGTGGCCACAAAAGCCAAGGGCAGCGCCAGCAGCAAGGCCAGGCTGATGCCGGCCGTGGCCATCGCCACCGTGCGCCAAGCTTCGCGAGCCACCATCAGCAAGAACTCGGGCCCGTGGGCCGGCGGCATGAAGTCGCCCAGAAAGCGTGCCGTGACGCGCAGGCTCTCGGGCTCGAACATCAGCCAAGGGCGGAACTCGGTTGCCACGCCCAGCGGCCACAGCAGCAACACCGCGACCGCCAGCCAAAACACGCGACCCAACCAAGCCGGGTCACGCAGGGCGGGGTCAGTCAAGGCTGCCGGCGGCCCGGCTAGCGGCATTGCATCACCACGGTGGCGTTGGCTCGGGCCGGCAACAGCAGCTCGGGCAAGCTGGCCGGCACCGCTTCACTGCCACCCACCACCTCGTCGGCATACAGCTGCGCCAACAGCGCCGGCGTGACCTGGGCCGACGGCAGATCGAACATCACCTGCCCTTGGCGCAAGCCCAGCACGCGGGGGAAGTAAGCCAGAGCCATTTCGACATGGTGAAGCGAGGCGACCAGGGTGGCACCGCGCGCGCCGGCCTCGTTGCACAGCGTTTGCGCCGCTTGCCGGGCGCGCTGCGGGTCCAGCGCCGACAGCGGCTCGTCCACCAACCACAGCGACGCGGGCGTCAGCAGCGCACGCGCCAAACCGACGCGCTGGCGCTCGCCGCCGGACAGCCGATCGACTCGCTCGAACAGCTTGTCGGCCAGATCAAAGCGCGCCAAGGCGGCCTGCGCCTCGGGCAAATCCTGCGGATAGAACAGCGACGCCACGCTGCGCGCCAAGCTCCAGGACGGCAAACGCCCGGCCAGCACCGCCGTCACCACCCGTTGCCGGGGCGGCAACGGCGGCACTTGCGGGGCCAGGAACAGCCGGCCGCGCAAGCGCCGCAGTTCGGCAGCGCCCAGCCGCCAAGGCGAGACGCCGTCGAGCAACAGCTCGCCGGACGTCGGCCGCAAGGCGCAGGCCAGCAGATGCAGCAGCGTGGTCTTGCCCGCGCCGGACGGACCAATCACCGCCAACTGCTCGCCCGCCGCCACTTGCAGGCTGAAGTCGCGCAGCACCGGCAAGGCCGCAGCAGCAGCACCGAGCGGCGCGGCGTTGACGTGGCGCAGCTCAAGCTTGAGCGAAGCGTGCGGGTTCAGCATGGGTCAGGCAGTCAGTCAGGAAAGGCTCAAAGCAAACCAGCGCTGCGGGCAGCGGCTTCTATGCCCTTGTAGTTGTCCGCCTGCGTCGGGATGAAGCGGGTAGCACGTTGCAGGTCGAGGATTTCCTTGCCGGCGGGGTTGTCCAGGCTCAGGCTCAACAAGGCGCGGGTCAGCTTTTCGCGCTGCGCGGCGGGCATGTCGGCATGCACGGTCCAGTTGTAGTCAAAGTAGGTGGGCGTGGTGAAGAAGACCTTGACCCGCTCGGTGTCGACCTTTTTGTCGGCCACGAACTTCTCCCACACCGAGATGTTCAGCGCACCCGCTTGCACCTTGCCGGCGCTGACGGCGGCGATGGTCGCGTCATGCGCGCCGCTGTAGGCCACGCGGCGGAAATCGCTGTCCGGGTTCAGCCCGGCCTGCAAGACAAAGCTGCGCGGCATCAGATGGCCCGAGGTGGAGCTTTGCGAACCGAACGAGACATCGCGGCCCTTCAAATCGGCCAACGTCTTGATGGCAGGGTCCGAGGTGATGAAGACCGAACGGAACTTGCTGTCTTCTTCGCGCTGTACCAGCGGAATCACCTTGCCACCGGAGCGCACATTGGCCTGCACAAAGGTGAAGCCGCCGAACCAGGCCAGATCGACCTTGCGATTTACCAGCGCTTCAACAGCGGCGGCGTAGTCGGTGACCGGGGTGAATTCGACCTTGACGCCCAATTGCGCTTCCAGATAGCGCATCAGCGGGCCGGCCTTGCGCGCCAACTCGGTCGGGGATTCGTCCGGAATAGCGGTGACGCGAAAGACCTGGCCCTGCGCTTGAGCCTGGGCATGCAAACCCACAACAAGCAGTGCACTGGCGCAAAGGGCTTGACTCAACAGACGGCGGCGATGGATGGCGGGCATGGGAAATCTCCTGGTCAAAAAAAATCGAGTGGGTCAAATGGCTGAAAACCCCGGGCATTGGAACTCAAGTCGAAGCCGCCTGCCGGCTGCAACTGCGAAAGCCACCCGCCATGTCGGTGCGACCCGGCGCAAAAAAGTTGCGATAGTGCACATGGCGCATGCGCGGCTGGGTCATGAAGGACGCGCCGCGCAGCACCCGGCGCTGGCCGAACCAGGGCGCGGAATAGTCGCGGTAGGGGTGCGGCTCGAAACCCTCGAAAGGCAGGAAGTCGCTGCTCGTCCACTCCCACACTTGGCCCCAGTGGAAGGCCGACCCCAGCGTTTGGGCGGCGCGCTCCCATTCGGCTTCGCTGGGCAAACGCCGGCCGCTCCAGGCACACCAGGCCTCGGCCTCGAAGGCGCTCAGGTGGCAGGCGGCCAGGGCGGTGTCCAGCGCCTGCCACTGGCCCCAGCGCTGCACTTGCCAGCCGCCCGCGCCGACTTGCTTGCGCAAATAGCGCGGCGCTTGATGCGGCTGCTGGGCAGGTTCTTGCAGCCAAGCCCAACCTGCCGCGCTCCACCACTGCGGCTGCGCGTAGCCGCCAGCCTCGACAAAGGGCAGGTACTCGGCCCAGCTGACCACGCGCAAATCGATCGCGCTGGCCGGCAAATTCACCTTGCAGTGACCGAGTTCGTTGTCGAAGGCAAAGCCGTGGCCCGCGCCTTGCCCGCTGTCTTGCCCCAAGCGCCAATCGGTGGCGGCCAGCTCGACGGCGTCGCGAGCCAACGTCAAACGCTGCGGCCGCCAGCGTGCATCGGCAATGGCCAGCCCCAGGCTTTGCGCCATGTAGAGCGCCGCCTCGTGGTGCATGTCTTCGTGCAGCAGTGCCAGCCTGAAGAAGTATTGCTGCGCAGCGCCAGCTTCAGCCTGAGCCAGCAAGGCCAGCGTCTGCGTCAACTGAGCGCTCAGCTCGGCTTGGGCCTGCTCTGGTGCCGGCAGCTTCAACTGCCAACGGCTGGCATGCGGCACGTGGCTGGAGTCGTACAGCGCATCGGCCGGGTCAAGCGGGCCAAGCCCGTCCGGCCGGCTGGGCAAGCGCGTCACTTGCGGGTCAGCCCTGACGCCCAAACGCCACTGCGGGTTGCGGGCCAGCCACACCGTTTGAAACCAGCCGATGTGACCCAACTCCCACAGCGGCGGGTTGAACTCAGGCAGCAGCGGCACTTGCAGCGCCGGCTGCGTGGCCGTCGCCGGCAAGGCCGCCAAGTAGCAGGCAAAGGTCTGCAAGGTGTCGGCTCGGGCTGCTTGCAGCGCTTGTGCCAGCCAGCCCACATCTGCGCCGCGCGCTTGCAAGCCCTGCCACTCAAATGAATTCATGCCGTATAACGCCCCATGTTTCGCACCAAGCCTTCCATCGTAATCGTCACACCCGCGCTGGCCGATGCCAACAACGGCAATTGGCAGACCGCTCGGCGCTGGGCCCGCATGCTGGCTAGCCACTACCGCGTGCGACTGACCGACCACTGGGACGAGAGCACAGACGACGCTGGCAGCGAGGCGCTGATGATCGCCCTGCACGCGCGCCGCTCTGCCCCCAGCGTGGCGGCTTGGCGGCGGCTCGCGCCCGCGCGGCCACTGGTGGTGGTGCTGACCGGCACCGACTTGTACAGCGACATCCAGCACGACGCCGCCGCCCAGCACAGCATCCAGACGGCCGACCGTTTGGTGGTGCTGAACGAGTTGGGCGCGCAGATGCTGCCCCCCGAGCTGCGCCTTAAAACGGTCGTCTGCTTGCAATCTTGCCCGCCGCGCAAAACCTTGGTCAAGACCGGCCGCCATTTGCGCGCGCTGATGGTCGGCCACCTGCGGGCGGTCAAATCACCGCAGACCTACTTTGACGCGGCCCGCCATTTGGCCGGGCGGGCAGATATTTTTCTCGACCACATCGGCGCCGCGCTGGAGCCCGAGCTGGGCCAGCAAGCGCAGCAATTGATGCAGGACTGCCCGCACTACCGCTGGCTCGGGCCTCTCACGCACGAGTCGGCACGGCGGCGCATCCAGGCCGCCCATGTGCTGGTGCACCCCAGCCAGCTCGAAGGCGGTGCCCATGTGGTGATCGAAGCGATGAGCAGCGGCACCGCCGTGCTGGCGTCCCGGGTGGACGGCAATGTCGGCCTGCTCGGCAGCGCTTACCCGGGCTACTTCACCTGGGGCGACGCCCAGGGCTTGGCGGCCCGGCTCGCGCAATTGCGCGACGACCCCGCTATGCTGCAAAGCCTGCAACAGCAGAGCTCAAGTCGAGCCGCCCTGTTTCACCCGGCTGCAGAGCAGCAGCGTTTGCAAGCGCTGCTGGCGCAACTGCTGCCATGAACCCGCTCACCGTCGGCCCTTTCCCAGCCGACATTGCCCGACCCACCCCGCCAAATTCGCAAGGAACTCTGATGAACAACGAACCCCGTTTGACCTCCCTCTCGCACGGCGGCGGCTGCGGCTGCAAGATCGCCCCCGGCGTGCTGGCCGAAATCCTCAAGGGCACGACCGGCTTCCCGGTGCCACCCGAGCTGATGGTGGGCATCGAGACCGCCGACGACGCGGCCGTCTACAAGCTCAACGACGATCAGGCGCTGATTGCCACCACCGACTTCTTCATGCCCATCGTCGACGACCCGTTCGACTTTGGCCGCATCGCTGCCACCAACGCGATCAGCGATGTCTACGCGATGGGCGGCCGCCCGATCTTGGCGCTGGCCTTGGTCGGCATGCCGATCAATGTGCTGTCGACCCAGACAATTGGCCGCATTCTGGAAGGCGGCGCTTCGATCTGCCGCGCGGCCGGCATTCCGATTGCCGGCGGCCACACGATTGATTCGGTCGAGCCGATCTACGGTCTGGTGGCGCTGGGTCTGGTTCACCCCAGCCTGGTCAAACGCAACGCCGACGCGCAGCCGGGCGATGTGCTGGTGCTGGGCAAGCCGATCGGCGTGGGCGTGATGTCGGCCGCGCTGAAGAAGGACCAGCTCGGTGCCGAAGGCTATGCCCGCATGATCGCCGTCACCACGCAACTGAACACGCCCGGCCCTGACCTGGCCGCCCTGCCCGGCGTGCATGCCTTGACCGACGTGACCGGCTTCGGCTTGGCCGGTCATGCGCTGGAAATCGCCCGCGGTGCGCAATGCGATGTGCAGATCAATTGGCGCCAAGTGCCCTTGCTGCCCGGCGTGGCGGAGCTGGCGGCGCAGGGCTTGTTGACCGGGGCGTCCGAGCGCAATTGGGGCGGCTACGGCCACGACGTGACGCTGCCCACCGACCTGTCGCCACAAGCCAAGGCGCTGCTGAGCGACCCGCAGACCAGCGGTGGTTTGTTGGTGTCGTGCGCGCCTTCAGCTTTGCAAGCGGTGCTGGCGGTGTTCCACCGGCACGGTTTTGCCGATGCCGCCGTGGTCGGCGAGATCGGCAGCAAGCGCGACCGGCCGGGTCAGTTGCTGGTGGTTTGACGCTCCAACCACAGGTTCAAACGCCGACTCAATCCCGCGCTCAAACCCGTGCTCAAAAGCGGTAACGCAAGGCCGCTTGCACGCTGAGGGCGGCTTGGCGAGTGGCCGGTTGCGCAGCCCCTCCGACGGGGATGCCTTGGCGGCGTATCACCGCGCCCGCGCCGCTGCCGAACTGCTCGACTAGATAGTCCAGCCGCAGCTGGCCGCTCCAGCCGCTGCGCAGATCCCCGTCGGCAGCG
>CANFYD010000248.1 GCA_947450745.1 Burkholderiales bacterium | reverse complement strand
GCCGAGCTGCCGCCGGTGGCGCGGCGCTTGATGGCGGCATTTTGGCCCGGCCCGTTGACGGTGATCGTGCCGCGCGCTGCCGGTATCGCACGGGCCGCAGCGGGAGGTCAAGCCACGGTGGGCCTGCGCTGCCCCGCGCACCCGGTGGCGCGTGAGCTGCTCGCGGCGGCCCGCGCCCTGGGCGTGCGCGGCGTTGCCGCACCCAGTGCGAACCGCTTTGGCCGCGTCAGCCCGACCCGGGCCGCTCATGTGGTGGACGAATTCGGGCCTGCCTTGCTGGTGCTGGACGGCGGCGAATGCGCGCTGGGGATCGAGTCCAGCATCGTCGATTGCAGCCGCGCCCACCCGGTGCTGCTGCGGCCCGGCGTGCTGACCCAAGCGCAGATCGAAGCGGCGGCGGGCGAGCCGCTGCTGGGCATCGATGCCGACGCGCCGCGCGCTTCCGGCACGCTGGCCGCCCATTACGCACCGCGCGCCAGCGTGCGACTGTTCGGCAGCGCCGAGCTGGCACAAAGGCTGACCCAGCCGCTGCCGCCGGGGCTGGCGGTATATTCACGCTCGGTGTTCGCTCGGGTTGCAGCTTGGTCCCGAGTGATGCCGGCCGACGCCATCGCCGCGGCCCAGCAGTTGTTCGCCGTGCTGCGGGAGCTGGACGCGCTGGGTGCGCAAGAAATCTGGATCGAGTTGCCGCCGCAGCTCAGCGAATGGGACGGGGTCACCGACCGTTTGTCCCGCGCTGCTGCGGCTTTTGAGAAGTAAGGCCCGAGAGTTTCCCTATGCCTGGAATGTTCATGAAGAGTTTCAAACGCGGCGCGAGCCGTTTTGGTCTGCAGGGCCGCAGTTGGCTGGCGATCGCTGGCTTGGCCGCTTTGACCGCCTGTGGCGGCGGCACGCAGCAGATCGAGCCGTTTGCGCCGACCCGCATCATCGCCCTCGGCGATGAATCCAGCGTGATCACCAGCGAGGGCAAGAAGTACACCGTCAATGCGCTGGACGCCACCACCGGGCTGTTGCTGTGCGCCAGCAACCCGCTCTGGATTCAAGACCTGGCGACCACCTTCGGGCTGGTGTTTCCGCAATGCAACCCCAGCAATGTCGCCACCACGCAGGGGCTGATGTACGCCACGGCCGGTGCCAAAGTGGCCGATCTGACGGTGATGATCGACAAGCACTTTGCGACCAGCACCTTCGGCCCCAAGGACCTGGTGACCATCCTGGTCGGCAGCAACGACGTGTTCGAGCTGTTTGCCCAGTACCCGATCCAAAGCCGCGACACCGTGCTGGCTGCCGTCCGCACGCGCGGCACGACGCTGGGTCAGCAGATCAACCGCATCGCCAACTCAAACGGCCGGGTCATCGTGTCCACGCTGCCCGACCTGGGGCTCACGCCGCTGGCCCAAGTCAAGCGCACGGACGAGACCGACACCGCCCGCAGCGACCGGATTGCCCTGTTGAGCAAGCTCAGCGAAGAGTTCAACGTCGCGATGCGCTTGGAAATCATCAACGACGGCCGCTTGATCGGGCTGGTGCTGGCCGATGAAACGACGCAGGCGATTGCCAAATATCCCAGCGCCTTTGGCTATGCCAACGTGGTGGACCCGGTCTGCCTGACGACAGTGGCGGTGCAGGATTGCACCAGCAAGACGCTGGTCACCGATGGTTCGGGTGACACCTGGTTGTGGGCCACCGACCGCTTGCTCAGCCCTGCCGGCCAGCAACGGCTCGGTTTGTTGGCTGTCACACGCGCCCGCAACAATCCGTTCTGATCCAGGTCCGGCCGGTCGGGTGACTGTCAGACTGCCGGATGTTTGCCCGACTGCCGCCCTCAGGCGCGCCACTACACTCCCGCCATGACCGTTCTGCTGGCCCTCGATAGCTCGACCGAAACCATGGCCCTGGCCCTCAGCAGCCCGGCCGGGCGGCTGTATTTTGAAGCCGCTGGCGGGCCGCAGGCCTCCGTCCGCTTGGTGCCCGAGGCGCTGGCGCTGCTGGCCCGCGCGGGCTTGAGCGTGGCCGAGGTCGATGCGATCGCTTTTGGCTGCGGCCCGGGTGCGTTTACCGGGTTGCGCGCGGCTTGCGCGGTGGCACAGGGCTTGGCTTTCGGTGCGGGCAAGCCGGTGTTGTCGATCGACAGCTTGCTGCTGGTGGCCGAGGACGCCCGCCAGCAAGCAGCTGCTGCCGGTCAGCCGCTGGTCGGGCCGATCTGGGTGGCGATGGATGCCCGCATCGGTGAAATCTATGCCGCCGCCTACCGTTTTGAGACCGCTGCTTTCGAGGCCGCCGCTTGGGTCTGCGTGGAAGCCCCGGCGCTCTACAAACCCGAGGCGCTGCGCGCGCATTGGCAGTCGCCCGCCGCCGTGGCGGGCTCGGCGCTGACGGTGTATGCCGAAGCCTTGTTGGGCAGCGAGCCCGAGCCCGAGCCCGAGTGCCAAGCCCAAGCCCAAGCGCAAACCCAAAGACGCTGGCCGCACAGTGCTTCCCGCGCCAGTGCTTTGGCCGAGTTGGCCTCGCAAGCTTGGGCCGGCGGCGCGCTGCTGGACGCCGCTCTGGCGATGCCGGTTTATGTGCGCGACAAGGTGGCGCAAACGACGGCGGAGCGGCTGGCGGCGCGGGCGGCCTTGCCCGTGCTGACGTGATGGCGTGATCGATCATTCACCCTCCAGTGCTGCCGCGCCGCTGATGGCTGCCTCCAACCCTGCTGCAAGTTCGCCGGCCGGGGCCGCCCCCAGCCTGCGGGCGATGCGTGTCTGCGATTTGCCGGCGGTGCTGAGCATCGAGCAAGCGCTCTACGCCATGCCGTGGTCGCAAGGCAACTTCATCGACTCGCTGGCGGCGGGCTACGCGGCCTTTGTGTTGCGCGCGCCGCCAGCGGCCGGTTTGGGCGGTGCGGCTGTTTCAGCCGCCGCTGGCGCGCCGCCGCTGGGCTATTTCCTCGCCATGAAGGGCGTGGGGGAAATGCATTTGCTCAACATCTCGGTCGCACCGGCGCAGCAAGGCCGAGGTCTGGCGCGCTTGATGCTGGACGCGCTGTGCCGCTTGTGCCGCGAGCAAGCCTGCGAACAATTGTGGTTGGAGGTGCGCGCCAGCAACGACCGGGCGCGTGCGCTGTACCGCCGCTACGGTTTTGCTGAGGTCGGGCTGCGGCGCGCCTATTACCCGGTGTTGCAAGGGCCGCGTGAAGACGCGCTGCTGATGAGCTTGGTGCTGCCGGAGTTGCCGCCATGAGCTGGGACGAACGCCAACGCGCCATGCTCGCGGCGATGGGCTTGCGGGTCTGGAGCGAGCCGCCTGCCGTCACTCTGCTTGCGGCGGCCCCGTCGCCTGCGGAGGCTGCACCGCTCGCCGCGCTTGTTTTGCCGGTCAAGGTGGCGCAAGCCGCGCCGCGCCTGCCTGTTCCCGTGCTGGCCGCGCTGCCTCCGGACTTGCGGCAAGCGCCCGCCAGCCACCCCCCAAGCACGTCAGCAACGCCAGCAACGCCAACAACGCCTGGTTCGGCTCCGCTGTCCCCATCGATGCGCGCGCAGGCCATTGCCGTGATGGATTGGCCGGAGCTGCAACACAGCGTGGAAGACTGCCGCGCTTGTCCGCTCTGCGAGGGCCGCAAGAACCCGGTGTTCGGGGCCGGGCTTCAGCGCGCTGACTGGATGGTGGTGGGCGAGTTGCCCGGCGAAGAGGAGGAGCTGGCCGGTACGCCGTTTGCGGGGCAGTCCGGCTTGCTGCTGAACAATATGTTGCGAGCGCTGGGGCTGGAGCAGACCGAGCCAGCGATACAGACTAACCCAGGTTCAGGCCCAGGCCCAGGTTCTGGCTCAAGCACTAGTCTAGGTGCCGACCCCAACTTCGACCCCGCACGTCGGGTCTATATCGCCAATGCCCTGAAATGCCGGCCGCTGCCGAGTCGCAGTCCGGTGCTGGATGACGTGCAGCAATGTGCGCCCTATTTGCAGCGGCAGATCGAGCTGGTGCAGCCGCGCGTCATTCTGGCCCTGGGCCGCTGGGCCATTCAGGTGCTGTTGAACAGCAGCGAGGCACCGGGCCGCTTGCGCGGGCGGGTGCATGACTACCGGGGCATACCGGTCATCGTCAGCTACTTGCCGAGCTATTTGCTGCGCAATCTGGCCCACAAGGCGCTGGCCTGGGACGACCTCTGCCTGGCCTTGCAGACGCTGCAAACTCCACAAACTCTCCTAAATTCGTCAAAGCCCCCAGCGCGTGGCCGCCCGTGACGGCAGGCAACGCGTCAGCCATCGATTGGAATCAACTGCCCTGTCCGGTCAATGTGGTCGATGCGCAGGGGCGGGAATTGCAGGCCAACCGTTTGTGGCTGAATTTGGGACAAACCTTGGGGCAGGGCCTGAGCCCTCCTGCGCCCTGCCTGCTCGCTGACGATGCACAGCAACTGCTGCTGCAAGCGCTGGCGCAGTGCCGCGACTTTGTGCTGGAGCTGCGCTGCCGAGACGGCGTGGCTCCCGCCGGATCGACCTGGTTGTTTGTCCGGGCACGCTGGGACGAGGGCCTGGCTGCCTTTGTTTGCGTCTGGCAAGACATCAGCGCTGCCAAGGCCGCCGAGCAGCAGGCCATCGAGCAGGCCGCGCAATTGCGTTTGGTGGCCGACAACGTGCCGGCCCTGATCGCGCTGTATGACGCTGTAGACCGGCGCTGCTTGTTTGCCAACCGCGAATATGCCCGAGCCTTTGGTTTCACCGAGCTATCGATTCTTGGCCGCACCTTGGCCGAAATCATTGGCGCGGCGGCCAATACCTTGATCGAGCCACAGGTCGAGCGGATGTTGCGCGAGCGCATCACGGTCACTTACGAGCGCCAGTTGCCGGGCACTGCGGAGTCAGCGGCGACACGCTGGATCGAGGTCAGCCTGATGCCGCATATCGGCGCTGACGGCCACTTGCTGGCCAGCTTTGTGCTGATCACCGACATCTCCAAGCGCCGGCGCGACGAGTTGGCGGTGCGCGAGTCGGAAGCGCGCTTGAGCAAATTCATGCACGCCACGGTGGAAGGCATCTTGTTCCATCAGGACGGGCTGATCACCGATGTCAATCCGCCCTTGTGCGCGCTGGCGGGCTTCAGCTTGGGCGAGGCCATCGGGCAAGGGGCGCTCAGCTTCGTTTGCGACGATGAGCGCGCCAAGGTGGCCGAGGTGATGGCGTCCGGGAGTGAGGTGACTTACGAGACGGCGATCAGCCACCGCGACGGCACGCGCATTCCGGTCGAGTTCATCGTGCGCACGGTGGACCGCTTGAGCAAGGGCCAAGGCCAGCGCATGACCATCGTGCGCGACATCCGTGACCGCTTGGCCGCTCAAGCCCGTATCCATCACCTGGCCCATCACGACGAGCTGACCGGCTTGCTCAACCGCGCTGCTTTCATGGCGCAATTGCAGCCCACCTTGCAAGACGCCGCGCGTGCGGGCCGGCAACTGGCCTTGCTCTTTATCGACCTCGACAACTTCAAGCGGGTCAACGATTCCCTCGGCCATCTGGAGGGCGACCGGGTGCTGAGCACGGTTGCCGACCGCATCACCGATTGCCTGCGCTCGACCGACCTGGTTGCCCGCTTTGGTGGCGACGAGTTCGTTGTGCTGCTGCGCGACGTGCCCACGCGTGCCGACGTGATGGTGGTGCTGATGGCCTTGCTGTCGGTGGTCGAGGTGCCGGTCAATGCGCATGGCTGCGCGCTGTCGGTGACGCCGTCCATCGGCGTGGCGCTGTTCCCCGAGCATGGCGAGACGGCCCCGGTGTTGATCCAGCATGCCGACACCGCCATGTACCAAGCCAAGGCGGCCGGCCGGGCGACGTTTCAGTTCTTCGAGCCGGTGCTGGCTGAGCAAGCCTATGCCGATCTGTTGCTGGAAAGCCAGCTGACCCAGGCGCTGGAGCGGCAAGAATTTGTCCTGCATTTCCAACCCCAGGTAGCGGCCCGTGGCGGTGAGTTGGTCGGGGCTGAGGCCTTGTTGCGCTGGCAGCACCCACAGCGCGGTTTGCTCAATCCCGAGGCCTTCCTGGGTGTGGCGGAGCGGCACCGCTTGATGCTGAGTTTGAGCGAGTGGGTGCTGCGCGCCGCCGCACGGCAGGCGCGCGCCTGGCATGACGGCGGTGTGGCCGCCGTGCCCAT
>CANFYD010000247.1 GCA_947450745.1 Burkholderiales bacterium | reverse complement strand
TGACGCTGCGGAGCGGAGCCAGCCATGCGGTAAAGCGGGCGGCCATGTCGTGACAGCAGGGTGGCCCTTTGACATCCCCAGCCATTGGCTGTGGTGTCGGCTTGCCGAGCTTGAACCAATTTTCCAGAATGGGGCTTCGAGTCGCGGCGAGTCCGAAGGCGTACCAGTGATCGTCATCCGCTTGGCTGATATCAAGGATGGCGAGATTTCGCTCGACGACTCGCGCACTCTGACGCTCTCTGCATCGACCGTACAGAAGTACGAGTTGGCCGCTGGCGATATCTTGGTCATTCGGGTCAATGGCAGTGCAGATCTTGTTGGTCGATTCGTCGTCTGCCGCAGCCCTCTCGCTGCCATTCCATGCGATCACTTCATCAGAGCGAGGTTCCGTGACGGGTCGGTGAATTCCTCATACATGAAGATCGTTGGCGACTGCCGGGCTACGAGAGCGGCGGTGTCAGACCTGTTTGTCAGTACCGCAGGCCAGAAGACCGTGAATCAAGGGCATCTTGGTTCGATTGCGATCCCAATGCCGCCCCTGGAGGAACAACACCGCATCGTCGCCAAGGTCGATGAACTGATGGCGCTGTGCGACCAGCTGGAAGCGCAACAGGCCGACGCCGAAGCCGCCCACGCCCAGCTCGTCAAAGCCCTGCTCGCCAGCCTCACCCAAGCCCGCGACCCCGCCGACTTCCGCGCCAGCTGGCAACAATTGAGTGCGCATTTCCATACGCTCTTCACCACCGAGGCGAGCATTGATGCGCTGAAGAATACCGTTCTGCAGTTGGGTACAAGCGGAAAATTAGTACCTCAAGAATTCACTCAAACTACGCTTGACGACTTACCGCCGGGCTGGGACTTGCTACGAATTGATGAGTTTTGCACGGTACAAGGAGGCATTCAGAAAACGCAATTGAGACGTCCTGTTCTCCAGCATTTCCCATATTTGAGGGTGGCTAACGTCCAGCGCAATCGAATCGACTGCAGCGAAATGGAACGCTATGAGTTGACCCTGGACGAACTCGCTCGTTGGCGGATGAGCCCAGGCGACCTGCTAATAGTCGAAGGCAATGGGAGCGCAAATGAGATAGGGCGTTGCGCTATCTGGAACGGCGAAGTCGAAGATTGCGTTTACCAGAATCACCTGATACGGGTCCGCCTTCATGATCCGAAGCAAATCAACTACCTTGCGCTGTACCTTAACTCGCCTATGGGAACAGCTCATATGCGCCGCCTTGCGATCACTACGAGCGGGCTCTTCAACTTGAGTGTTGGCAAGATTCGCAGCATCCCAATTGCTTTGCCTCCCCTCGCCGAGCAACACCGTATCGTCGCCAAAGTCGATGAACTCCTGGCCCTCTGCGACCAACTGAAACTCGGCCTCGCCGATGCCCGCCAGCATCACGCCCACTTGGCTGGTGTGCTGGTCGAGCAAGCTGTTGCCACTTGACCCACCAGAACGAACCTGCATCCACGCTCGCCCGATGAACCAAAGCCTCTACGTCAGCGATACCAATATCTGGATCGACTTCGGCCGCGCGGGGCTGCTGGACGCTTTGTTTGAACTGCCCTTTACCTACCTCAGCACAGACTTTGTCATCGGGGAGCTGACTTACCCAGACCCCGAAGACTTGCGCCAGCGCGGCCTGGTGTCAGAGGGTCTGAACGAAACCGAGGTCGCGGCACTCTATGGCTTGATGGCTGAACACAACAACAGCTCTTTGGCCGATGTGTCTTGCTACTTGCTGGCCAAGACAAAGTGCTTGCCTTTGCTGACAGGCGACGGCCGTTTGCGCAAACAGGCGCTCAAAGATGGGCTGGAGGTGCACGGTGCACTGTGGCTGCTGGACCAATTGCTGGTCTACGCCGTGGTCCCGCCGCAGCGGGCGGCTGCAGCATTGCTGACGATGCGTGCTGCTGGGGCTCGCTTGCCGGAGGCGGAATGCTTGCACCGATTGGCCATTTGGCAGGCGTGATGCGGTTCAGGGGCCACAACGCTTGAAGCACCGCGCAGTGACCAGCCAACTACCCTGTCAGGACTCAGCGTTGCTGAACCTCGTCAGCCCGAGATCCAAATCCGCCACCGGGCGCTGCAGCAGTTCGGCAGCCCGCGTCAGGCTGAAAAGGTCTTCAGCCAAGCCCCGATAGACCATCGATTCAAAGCGACGCGGCTGCTCCGGTAGCAGCGGCTCGGGCTCATTGGTGCGCCAACCATTGACACTGAACTGGATCGTCATGCCCGTATAACCCGAGTCGGTCAGCAGGTTCAGATCCTTCAGCCGCCGCAGCGCCACTTGCATCGAGACGCCGTAGCGGCGTTTGGCGTTCAACAACTCGGCCGCGTAAACGCGGGCACGGCGATGTGCGCCAAATTCAGCCAACACCCGGTCACGCGGGTACAGGAAGGCGCCGGCAAAGCGGTGGCAGCAGTTTTCCTTGATTTTTTCGGGCATGTCTTCGGGCAAGGCCATGACCCAATGCCCCAACTCGTGGGCAGCGGTGAAGCGCAGGCGCTCACCCGGCCGCTCGCGGTTCAAGGCAATCAGCACATGCCGTTCGTCCTTGGTGGCGGCGCAAGCGCCATCAAATCCTTCTTGCTGGTCCAGCAAGGCCACCTTGATGCCATGTTCTTCCAGCAATTCAGTCAGGTGGGCGATGGCGTCGCCACCAATCACCCAGCGGGCCCGAAGCTGCTCGGCCGCGCTTTCTGCCTCGTCGAGGCTGGTCACGACGAGGGAACGAGCGGGTTCCAGCGGCTGTTCGTCACCATCCACCTCAAAGCAGCGCTCCAGACTGATGTAGCGTTCCAGATGGTCGTGCATCTGCTCGCCGACCTGCTGCTGCCGGTACTGGGGCATGCGCGCGAGTTTGCGAAACTCCAACGGGGCCAGTTGCACCAGGTCAGGCCGGAAGAAAAACTCCGGCTTGACGTCGAGTGCCTTGGCGAGCTGAAGCAAGCGCGTCGAATTCGGGGCAGCGGCACCTTTTTCGAATTTGCTCAGCGCCTGTTTACTGATGTCGCCGAGTCGCTGCGCAACCTCCTCCAGGCTCAAGCCCCTGAGCAAGCGCGCACGCCGGATTCGTTCGTGAATCATCGTGCCCTCCTTAGTTGACGAATTCTATCCTGCCATGCAATTTGTCAACCCGCTGCTCCCCCAATTGCCATCGCGATGCGGAGATGGCGGGCAGCCACGCAGGGCGGGGCGTTTGTTATCCAGCGCCGCAGATAACAACCGGAAGATTCGCGGTAACTCATTGCAAATCAAGCACTTGGCGGCATGGTTGTTTTCCCGGACGGGCCAGCCCCGTAGGGCGGGTCGAGACCCGCGATTCAGCCGGCGATGGGCAGCTACACCCCGGCAGTGAACAGACTCGCACCACAACCGCCGCTCAAATCCCTGCCATTGGAGACCCTTTGTTTGCCTGCTTTTGTCACAGCACCATAGCAAGCAGACGCCACAACGCACTTCGTTGGGCGTCGAGCTTTATTGGGTGCCGACATTACTTTGTGTCATAACTCCGCGACGCTCACTCGACCGTGACCGACTTCGCCAAGTTGCGTGGCTTATCCACATCCGTCCCCCGCGCGCAGGCGGTGTGATAGGCCAGCAGTTGCAGCGGGATGACATGGAGGATGGGGCTGAGGGCGCCGTAGTGCTCGGGCATGCGGATGACGTGCAGGCCGGGCTCGCTTTCAATTTTTGTGTCGCCGTCGGCAAAGACGTAGAGCTGGCCGCCACGGGCGCGGACTTCCTGCATATTGCTTTTGAGCTTTTCCAGCAGCGCGTCGTTGGGGGCCACGGTGACCACCGGCATGTCGGCGGTCACCAGCGCCAGCGGGCCGTGCTTGAGCTCGCCGGCCGGGTAGGCTTCGGCGTGGATGTAGCTGATCTCCTTCAGCTTCAGCGCGCCTTCCAGCGCGATCGGGTAATGCAGGCCTCGGCCGAGGAACAGGGCGTTTTCCTTGTGGGCAAAGTCTTCGCTCCAGGCGATCACTTGCGGCTCCAGCGCCAACACCGCTTGCACCGCCAGCGGCAGATGGCGCAGAGCCTTCAAGTGGGCAGCTTCTTGCTCGTCGTTCAAATGGCCACGCGTTTGCGCCAGCGCCAGGGTCAGCATGAACAGGCCGACCAACTGGGTTGAAAAAGCCTTGGTCGAGGCGACGCCGATTTCGGTACCGGCACGAGTGATGTAGGCCAATTCGCATTCGCGCACCATCGCGCTGGTGGACACATTGCAGATGGTCAGGGTGTGGGTCATGCCCAGGCTGCGCGCATGTTTAAGCGCGGCCAGCGTGTCGGCCGTCTCGCCGCTTTGGGTGATGGTGACGACCAGGGTGCGCGGGTTCGGCACGCTGTCGCGGTAGCGGTATTCGCTCGCTACTTCAACGCTGGTCGGTATCTTGGCAATCGACTCCAGCCAATATTTGGCGGTCGAGCCGGCGTAGTAGCTGGTGCCGCAAGCCAGGATCAGCACTTGATCGATGTCTTTGAAGATGCCGTACGCGCCGTCTCCGAACAATTCAGGACTGATGCCGACCACACCTTCCAGCGTGTTGGCAATCGCCTCCGGCTGCTCGAAGATTTCCTTTTGCATGTAGTGGCGATAGGGGCCCAGCTCGGCCGCGCCGCTGTGCGCATGCACGGTGCGCACCTCGCGCTGCACCGCCTCGAAACGGCCGCTGGCCGGCGACAACTTGCTGATCCAGTAACGGCCCAACTGCATGTCCACCACGTCGCCTTCTTCCAGATAGACGATCTGGTCGGTGACGCCGGCCAGCGCCATCGCGTCGGACGCCACAAAGTGCTCGCCCTGCCCTTGGTCAACGCCCACGCCCAGCACCAGCGGCGAGCCCTCGCGGGCGGCGATCACGCGGTGCGGCTCGTCGCGGCAGAACACGGCCACGGCATAAGCCCCTTTCAAGCGCGGCAGCGCTTGCTGCACGGCGGTCAGCAGGTCGCCGTCGTAGAGGTGGTCGATCAGGTGGGCGATCACCTCGGTGTCGGTCTGGCTGCTGAAGGCGTAGCCACGGCCCTTCAACTCGGCGCGCAGCTCTTCGTGGTTTTCGATGATGCCGTTGTGCACCAGCGCAATGCGACCGATGCTGTCCAGCGCGGCGTTCGGGCCGTGGCTGAAATGCGGGTGGGCGTTGTGCACCGCCGGCACGCCGTGGGTGGCCCAGCGCGTGTGGGCGATACCGGTGCCCGAGGCAATGCCGTCTTCAGCGGCCAGGCCGGTCAGCTCGGCCACGCGCGAGGTGCTGCGCGCCCGCAGCAGGCCGCCGTTCTGGTGCACCGCCACGCCGCAGGAGTCATAGCCACGGTATTCCAGCCGCTTCAGGCCCTCGATCAGGATGGGGACGATATTGCGTTGACTGACGGCCGCGACGATTCCACACATGAAGCACTCCAGAGACGGTTGATTAACTTGGATCGAATGGTAGGCATTAGGTCGGAATCAAATTCGTCAAAATGTCGCAACAAATGAAATAATCAATCACTTCGCGTATTTTCAGGCGACATATTTCACGAATGCACAAAATATGAATGATTCAACCACTTCACTGGCGCTGGATGCCGCCGACTGGCGCATCCTCGACAGCCTGCAGCGCGACGCCTCGCTGTCCAATCAAGACTTGGCCGTGCAGGCCCATGTGTCACCGGCCACTTGCCTGCGGCGCGTCAAGCGCTTGGTGGACAGCGGCATCATCGAGCGCCGCGTGGCCCTGCTGTCGGCCGAAAAGCTGGGTGCCGGCTTGACCGCCGTGGTCGAAATCACGCTGGACCGCCAGGGTGCCGAGCACTTGGCCGCCTTCGAGGCCCGCGTGCTCGACGACGAAGCGGTGCAGCAGTGCTACCGCGTCTCGCCCGGCCCGGACTTTGTGCTGATCCTGCAGGTGCGCGACATGCCGGCCTATCACGCGCTGGTGCAGCGCCTGTTCACGCAGGACGCCAATGTGCGCAACGTGAAGGCGTTTTTCAGCGTCCACCGCGCCAAGTTCGAGCCCCGCGTGGCCTTGCCGAAGCCTTGAAGCGATTTCCGTGGCGTGAACCCGGCCCCGCCGCGACACAGCGGCGAGATCACCCAACAGAGATACCTGAAATTGATCCCTCCCCACGCCGTCCCCGGTGCTGGCATCTATAAGCGGCAACGTCAGCATCTGCGCAGGGATG
>CANFYD010000246.1 GCA_947450745.1 Burkholderiales bacterium | reverse complement strand
CTGCAAGGCCTGCAACAGCAGCGCGGCGTCTGGCTCGGTGGGCAGCGCGTTGGAAAGCTCGTCCAGCGGCGGCTCGACCAGTGGGTTCTGGTCGGGCCATGCGGCGGGCTGCACACCGTGCTGACTCAGGCGACCAAGCGCGGGCGGCAGCTCGGCCACCGACACCCGCCCATCGTCGCTGAGCGCCAGCGCAAAGCGCAGCGCGTTGCGCAGTTCGCGGATATTGCCCGGCCAGTGGTGCGCCAACAAACGCTGCAGTGCTTCGGGCAACAGCGTGGCCGTCACGCCCACGCGCTCGGCCTCGTCCGCCAGCACGGACTCGATCAAATAACGCAGATCGCTGCGCTGCCGCAGCGGCGGCAGGTTCAGCGTCGCGCCGCACAGGCGGTAATACAAATCCTCGCGGAACAGGCCGCGCTCCACCGCGCCCAGCAAATCGCGGTGGCTGGCCGCCATCACCTGCAGACTCAGCGCCAGCGGTCGCTCGGCCCCCAGCGGCAACACCTCGGATTCGGACAGCACGCGCAAAAAGCGCGTTTGCAACTGCAGTGGCATGTCGCCGATTTCATCCAGAAACAGCGTGCCGCCATCGGACTGCGCGATCAGCCCCTTCATGCCTCGGCTCTTGCCCCCGGTGAAGCTGCCCGGCGTGTAGCCGAACAACTCGCTCTCGATCAACGACTCAGGAATCGCCGCACAGTTGACCGCCACAAACGGCAACGAGGCCCGTTGGCTGAAGCCGTGCAGCGCGCGCGCCAGCACCTCCTTGCCCGAGCCGGTTTCTCCGCTGATCAGCAGATTCACCCGCCGGTCTACCAGCCGCTTGGCCTGCACCACCAAGCGCTGCATCGCCGCGTCAGCGCCGCACAGCTGGTCCAGCGCCAGCGGCGCGGCCGTGGCGGCGGCTGTAGTGGTGGTGGCGGCTGCGGGCGTGGCTGGTCGGACGACATCGGTCTGCCGGGCTGCGGCAACCGGTTGGCTCGCCAGCAAGGGCCCAGCCGCTTGGCGCGGTGCCAGCACCGCCGGGTAATAAGCCAGGTGCTGCGCCGAGCCGTGGCCGGTCAGCGCCGCACCCAAGCCGCCCCGCGCCATCCGCCGGACCGCATCCATGTCGATGCCGAGCAGCTCCGTCAACGTCTGCCCCAGCAACGCACCGGCCTTGGTCGGCGAGCTGCCCGTTTCGCCAACAAAGCTTGCATAGTCACCAAAGCGCCGCCGCGCGCCGGTGTTGGCGCCCTGGATAACGCCGTCCGCGTCGAAGGCGAACATCACCTCGCCGGACACCTCGGCCAGCCCGCTGACCGTGCCCAGCCGCAAGATCCAATGCTTGGCAAAGCAGCGCAAGAAGTTGGCGTCCTCGATCAACTGCGCATACATCAGCGTCAGTTGCAGGGTCAGCGCCTGGCTTTCGCGCGCCTCGGGGGAGCGCAGCGCCGACACGTCGAGCACGCCCAGCAATTGCCCGTCCGGGGCAAACAGCGGTGCCGACGTGCAGGTCAAGCCGATGTGGGTGGCGTCAAAATGCTCGGCCAAATGGCAGGTGATGGCCTGCTGCTCGATCAGGCAAGTGCCCACGCCACACGTGCCCGCATGTGCCTCGTTCCAGTCCGCGCCCAGATACAACCCGGCCGCCTTCAACTGCGGCTCGGTGGCCGGGTTGCCGATGTAGTCCACCGTGATGCCGTCGGCATCGGTCAGCAGCAACATATAGCCCAGACCGGCCACGCGGCGGTACATATCCTCCATGCCCGCCCGCGCCACCCGCAAAAAGCCGTCCATCCGCTGCTGGTGCTCGCGCAATTGCTGCTGCGGCAGAATCCGCGCCGCCATCGGCCGCGCCGGGTCCAGCCCATGCTGCTTGATGCAACGCGCCCACGACTTGTGAAACAGCGCCGCCGGCCCGCTCGCCCGCGCCCCGCCCAAGCCGACTGCCAGCACATGATCGATATGTCGTGACGAAACACTGGTCATGCGCGTCTCCTTGCTGTTTTAGCGGCTTCTTGCCGTCTATCGCCGTCCTTGACGGTCTGCGCGGGCTGGGCTTGCAACAGCCAAAACCCTGCTACCGCGTCAAATGATCAGGTCTACGCCCGCCCGGCACCAGGGTAAAAACCCCGCCGGGCCAGGTCAGGCAGAGCCGGGTGGCGGGCTGTGACCGATGCGCCTGACAACCACGAGCCCGCGCCGCAGCTTCCGTAGGGCGGGTCGTGACCCGCGTGCAGCCGAGGCACGCGCAGCCACTGTCAAGCTGGCCGGGGCTCTGCTGACGGCGGCACTGCCCATCGCCGTTTCGATCGCGAATCTAGCCCTAAGCAAGGGGAACGCGAAGCGAGCCATGGTTGAAGGAATTCAGACCCTGACCTCGCGTAACGCGTGACTCAGCGTGCGGCCGGGCCCCAAGCGCGCCCGGTCAGGGCTTCAAACCTCAATGCGTCGTGAAATCGATCACTACGCGGGACGGCACTTCGCCCTTCTTGAGTCGCTCGAACACATCGTTGATGGCCGACAGCGGTTGCAACTCGATGTCCGCCTTGACCTGGCCTTTGGCCGCAAAGGCCAGTGCCTCGGCCATGTCGATGCGATTGCCTACGAAGGAGCCGCGAATCGTGATGCAGTTCGCCACGACGTCGAACAACGGCGTGGGGAACTCGCCCGGTGGCAGGCCGACCAAGACGCAGGTGCCCCACTTGCGCGTCATGCCCACGGCCTGCTTGAATGCAACCAGCGACGGCGCGGTGATCAGCACACCGTGCGCTCCGCCACCGGTCAACTTTTTGACCGCTTCAACCGCGTCGGCCGCCTTGGCGTTGACGATGGCGTCGGCACCCAGTTGCTGGGCATGGGCCAACTTGCCGTCGTCGATATCGACTGCGCAAACCTGCAAACCCATCGCCTTGGCATATTGCACACCCAGGTGCCCCAAGCCACCGATGCCGGAAATGACAATCCATTCGCCCGGCTTCGCTTGCGTTTCCTTGATTCCCTTGTAGGTCGTGATACCCGCGCAAATCAGCGGTGCCGCTTCTTGGGGCGTCAAGTTGGTCGGTATGTGCGCCACGTAATTCGGGTCGGCAATGATGTATTCGGCAAACCCGCCGTTCTGCGTGTAGCCACCGAACTCGGCATCGGCGCAAACCGGTTCACGGGCGGCCAGACAAAATTCGCAATGTCCGCAGGCCGAGTGCAGCCAAGGCACTCCTACCCGTTCGCCCTTTTTCACGGCGGTCACGCCGGCACCCAAGGCCACCACAATACCAATCGCTTCATGCCCGGGAATGAAGGGCAGCGTCGGCTTGAGCGGCCAATCTCCGTCGACGGCATGCAGGTCGGTATGGCAAACCCCGCAGGCCTCGGTCTTCACCAGAATCTGGCCTGGCCCCGGTGATGGAATAGCCAATTCTTTCATCACCAAAGGTTGGCCGAATGCTTCAACCACAGCCGCGTGCATTTTCTGCGTCATGTATTTCTCCTTGATTTCTGCTTATTCATGCAAATGAGCCACGGTCAGCGAGCCGACTGTTTGTAGCGCTGCAACCGGTTGGGTCACAGCGCCATGAACCACGTCGTCACGCGCCGCAGTTTTCACATGACTGAATTTATTATCCTGATCAAGCCGGAGCGTCGAGTTCAGCGAAGCGAACCAGTTTCTTATTCATGAATTCCTGAATACCCATATTGCCCAGTTCACGCCCGTAACCCGAATACTTGACGCCACCGAACGGCAATTCGGCATCTGTCCAATCGATGTTATTGATGAACATCATGCCGGTATCAACCTGACTGGCAACGCGTTTACCGCGCGCCACGTCTTTGGTGAATACGGAGCCGCCGAGGCCAAAGTCGGAATCATTGGCGAGTTCAATGGCGGCGGCTTCGTCCTTGACTCGGTAAAACGAAACCACCGGACCAAAGAACTCGTCACGGAAGGCTGGGTTATCCGGTTCGATATCCGTCAAAATCGTGATTTCCATGAAGGAGCCGGGGCGGTTGATGCGCTTTCCGCCCATCAAGAGCTTGGCCCCATGTTGCACGGCCGTATCAACCTGCTGGGTCAATTGCAGCAAGGCAGCCTCGCTCGACAACGGGCCGTGCGTGGTTTTGGGGTCCATCGGATCGCCCGGCTTCAACGCGGACAACGCCGACTTGAATTGCGCAATGAAGGCATCGGCGATCGAGTCGACCACAATGAAACGCTTGGCCGCACAGCAGGTTTGGCCGCCGTTGAACATGCGCCCCCAAACCGCCCAAGGGATGGTCTTTTCGAGGTCTGCATCTTCAAGCACGATGAAGGCATCGCTGCCGCCGAGCTCCATCGAGGATTTCTTCAAGTTTTTGCCGGCGCGGGCGGCCACGACCTTGCCCGCTGCGACGCTGCCGGTCAACGCCACACCCTTGATGCGGGGATCGTCGATAACGGCCCCGGACTGCTCATGCGTAATCAGCAGATTGGTATAAGCGCCGGCCGGCGCGCCGGCGTCGATCCACAGCTTCTCGAATGCAATCGCGCACTGCGGCACACAACCTGCGTGTTTCACCACGATCACATTCCCGGCCATCAACTGCGCACCGGCGACACGTGCCAATTGGTAATACGGGAAGTTCCAGGGCTCGACACAGAACAGCACGCCAAGCGGGCTGCTTTCCATATGAGCCTCGCCAACCTTTGGGTTCAATTTGACCGGCTCGAGAAATTCCTCCGCATGATCTGCGTAATAACTCAGGATATCTGCACTGAAGAGCACTTCGCCGCGCGCCTCATCAATGCGCTTACCCATCTCCAGCGTGGCCAGCTCCGCGAAATAATCTACCTTCTCTCGCAGTAATTTGGCGGCCCTGGTGGTAATTGCAGCGCGCTCTCTGTAGCTTGTATTTTTCCAAGTTTTGAAACATGCATCAGCAGTAGCCAGTGAATTTTCCAGCTGCACCGCGCTGATCGTTTCAAACGTCTTGTGCACTTCGCCGTTATTTGGGTTAATACTTTGATAAGCCATCGTACGAATCCCTTTCTGAGGAAACTACAAAAGCGGCACCCACCGAAACATCCGGTGCGCCAGCAATTGCAAAATGAATGAATGAATGAATAGATTCATCCTGGCCCTCAATGCAAAGCATGTCAGTTCGGTAACGCACACAAGCGGGAATCAATGGGGTCAGAGTCAATTGATTTACCGCGTTGCCGGTGAAATTCTTGGCGAATTCCCCGTAGGGCGGGTCGCGACCCGCGCGGATCTTGGGATCCGTGCTCACGCCATGCCGCTGCCATCAGAAGTAAAGGCGCCCCAGGCACGGCGGATCAGCTGCTGGACAATGCCTGCATGACCCTGCTCAGAACCATTCACCACGCGGCCATCATCTGCTCGGACTACCCGGTCTCAAAAGCGTTTTATGTGAACGTGCTGGGCCTGCAGGTGATCGGCGAGCATTACCGGGCTGAACGACAGTCCTACAAACTGGACCTGGCCCTGCCGGGTGGCGGGCAGCTTGAGTTGTTTTCCTTCCCGTCGCCGCCACCTCGGCCCTCTCGTCCGGAAGCGCAGGGTCTTCGGCACTTGGCGTTCACGGTCGACGATGTCGAGCTCAGCAAGGCCTGGCTGACCTCGCAAGGGGTCGAGGTGGAACCCATTCGCGTCGATGAATACACCGGCCGGCGCTTTACCTTTTTCGCCGACCCCGACGGCCTGCCCCTCGAACTCTACGAATCGCCACCCGCTTAGTGTTGGCTTGCGACACGCCTCGCGCCCGCTCATGGCTGAGCGAAAGCGACCTGAATCGCTGCAACGATGTCGGCGGCCACCTGCGCGTCCTGCAAAGCCGGAAACTCAGCAGTCAGCTTGCCAGAGACCACACCACCGTTCTCGCGTACCGACCGAATGATGCGATCGATGTCGCCGTCCGGTCCTTCCATGACTTGCTTGACGCGCTCGCGGGCCGTTCGCAGGCTGCGCAAATACCCTGCTTCTTTGCGCATCTCCTGTTCGATCGTCAACTGCACCACTTGGGCGAGGTGTTCGACTTGGTCCGTCATATCGGGGAAGCGCCACGCGGGCAGCACGTCCTGATAGGCGTCGAACTGCAAGTTGAAGCGCACACCATCCGCAGCGACCTGCTCTGCACCGAAGCGCCAAGCCTCGCTGTACTTGCGCATCAGCGGCCGTGAGAACGACTCAAGCACCT
>CANFYD010000245.1 GCA_947450745.1 Burkholderiales bacterium | reverse complement strand
CCTTGACCGTCTACAGCCTGGACGGCACACCGAGCCAGATCACCGTCACCATCGCTGGTGTCAACGACGCGGCCAGCATCGGCGGGGTCGGCACTGGCGCCGTCACCGCCGGCACGCCAGCCGCTCCGGCACCAGCCATCGACGGCCAGCTGACCGTCAGCGATCCCGACCACGGCCAGTCCGGCTTCCAGCCGCAGACCGCCACCGCCGGGACTTTGGGCAGCTTCAGCATCGACGCGACCGGCCACTGGACCTACCAGCTCGGCACCAGCGCCGTCGTGCAAGCGCTCACTGCCGGTGAGCAAACCACCGACACCCTGACCGTCTACAGCCTAGACGGCACACCGAGCGAGATCACGGTGACCATCACCGGGCATGACGCCGGGGTCATCGAAGTCACGAACCGTCCCCCTGTCGCTAGCGATGACAGTGGCTTTGTCCATGTCGGTTCGGCGCTGACGGTGGCGGTGCTAGCCAATGACTCCGACCCGGACGGCAACGCGCTGTCCTTGGGCAGTGTCGGCACGGCGGCCCACGGCCACGTCGTCATGAATACCGATGGCACAGTCACCTACACAGCGAACGCTGGCTTTGCGGGCGCCGACAGTTTCAGCTACACGGTGCAAGACAGCGCAGGCGCCGCAGCCACCGGCACGGTCTCATTGGTGGTCGGTTACTCCGACCATGACAAGGTCGGCGGTGACGTGTTCCTGCAGGGGAACTACATCGAGATGGGCGTTTCATCGGCGGGCACGCTGGGAACGGCCTCCCGCGCACCCGGCAACTACCATCCGATGGATCCGTCCAACTTAGGCCGGATCGCCTTGGTAGCCGATCTGGATGGCTGGGGCACCGGCATTGCTCCGGTTGCAGGCGACTTCACACTGCCTGGCGATCCAACCGACACCATCGTCCTCGGTGTCAGCGGCGTGAGCTATGCCCAAGCCCAGCGAATGGGGAAAAACGACATCGCGAGCTCCACCGTCGATATGTCCCACGATGACGTTCTGGCCTCCTTAACGACGGGCGTGGCGGGTGGCGTGAAGATGACTCAGTTGATCGAGCTGGATACCAACGCCACCTACTACAAGACCACCATCACGGTCGAGAACTTATCTGCCGCCACGGTGACCGATGTGCGCTTCCTGCGCAGCTTCGACCCGGACCAGGATTACTCGAAATTTGGAACCTACCAAACACTCAACGATGTCTTGTCGAATCCGACTGCCGGCAACGACCTGGCGATTGCCAGAGCGACCGGCACCAACTCTGGAATTTCGGTCAACTTGGTGGCCTTCGATACGGACTCACGTGCCTCGAACTACGGCTTTCTCAACTATGACGCCTATGCCCCGGAGGCCTTTGCCACGCCGCTTGACGGCAACGGTGCGGCGGTCGACAGATCGATCACGCTGGAGATGAAATTCGGCAACCTGGCCGTTGGAGCACAGCTCACCAAGGTGTTCTACACCTCGCTGAATGGCAACCAGGGTGCCGATGACATGACGATTGGCAGCGCAGGGGCCGACGTACTCAATGCCGGCATGGGCAACGACATCTTGATCGGTCTGACCGGCAACGACATCCTGACCGGTGGCGCTGGCAATGACCACTTTGTGTTCAGCCAGGGTTCGGGCGCTGACACCATCACCGACTTCAAGGCCGGTGCGGGCAGCGACGATGTCATCGACTTGCGCGGCTTTGCTTTCAACAACCTGAACGATGTGATGCAGCACGTCACGCAAGACGGCGCCGACGTGACCATCGACCTGGGTGGCGGCGATTCGATCAAATTGATTGGCGTCGATCAGAACCAGTTGCATGCGGATGACTTCGCGTTCTTTCACTGAAAGCGCAGGGGCGCTGACAGCGCCCGGCGTTCGCGTAGAAACGACATGGTTGCCGGTGTCGGGCGGGTCGCGACCCGCATGTGGCCGACTGTGGAAGCCGACCGTGGCGGCCATGTCGCATCCATGAGCCGCGTTGCTCCGTGTCACATGAGGCCGGCCCATCGCAGTGTTTCGGTTCCCGGCGCCGAAATCCGTGGCGGGTCTCGACCCGCCCTACAGAGCTGAAATGATCGTCAACGAAGGGCCGGCTCGGCAGGGGTCTGCCCTCAGCAGCTCGGCCGGATCGTTAAGGAAAATGCACGGCCGCAAAAAAGCTAACGCTCATCCTCAACTTCCCGCTCGATGAGCCGAAATTCACAGATTCACAGATTCACAACGGGTCGAGCCCTGCCCTCGTTCCGAGCCGGCGCAGGTGTCATTTCGAGGGAGAAGTTTTGAAAAAAAATTGCACAGCCGCCCCGGTTTACTTAGATCAAACATTGGCGGACCTTGACGCCAAGCGGCAGATCCGGGCATACCGATGAGACCTCAAGGCAGGCCGTCGGAACTGCGTGCGGCGTTGGGCGCGCTGCAGCCCTACTTCAGGAGGGCGGCCGGTTTCAGCTTGTTTGCAAGCCTGCTGATGCTGTCGTCGTCGGTCTACATGCTGGAGGTGTACGACCGCGTGGTGAACAGCCGCAGCCACCTGACGCTGGCCATGCTGACCTTGCTGGTGCTGTGCGCCTATGCCTTGATGGAGGTGTTGGATTGGGTGCGATCCGAACTGATGCACGACGCCTCCGTGGCACTGGATCGGCGTTTGAGCGCGCGTATTTTCGGCGCCGTGTTCGAGGCCAATTTGAAACGCCTGGAGGGCGGCACGGCGGAGCAAATGAGCGACTTCCGCAAGCTGCGTGACTTCTTGTCGGCGCCGCTGCTGTTGGCGCTGATGGAAGCTCCAGTGGCTTTGACTTTTTTAGTCCTTATTTTCCTCATCAGCCCGGTGTTGGGCTGGGCCGCCGTGGTCGCGGCCATGGCCGTGACCGGGGTCGGCTGGCTCAATGAGCGCGGCATCCGGCCGCCGTTGCTGGCGGCCAACCGCCACGCCAGCGCCGCCCAGCAGTACGCCGATGCCAGCTTGCGCCATGCGCAGGTGATCGAGGCGATGGGCATGCTGGGCCATATTCACCAACGCTGGATGGACCGGCAGCGCAAGTTCCTGAGCTTGCAAGCCACGGCGTCCGAGCAGGCCGGGTGCTATCAGGCGATCTCGAAATTTCTGCAGGTCACGACCAGTTCGGCGCTGCTGGGCCTGGGTGCCTGGCTGCTGCTGCATGAGCAGTTGAACGGCGGCGCCGCTTACATGATCATCGGCTCGATTCTGGGCGGCCGGGTGTTGGCTCCGCTGGTTCAAATCGTGGCGCAATGGCAGACCCTGGTGAACGCGCGCGATGCCTATCACCGGCTGGATGGTCTGTTGTCCAGGGTGGAGGTGCATCCCACCAGCATGGCCTTGCCTGCGCCACAAGGCAAATTGCAGGTTGAAGCGCTGGTGGCCGGCCCGCCCGGCAACCCGGTGCCCATCTTGAAGGGCTTGAACTTCAGCTTGTTGCCCGGCGAGGTGCTGGCGGTGGTGGGTCCGTCAGCGTCGGGCAAAACAACGCTGGCGCGCCTGCTGCTCGGTTTGTGGCCCGCCCTGAACGGCAAGGTCAGGCTCGACGGGGTTGATGTGCAGAGCTGGGACAAGCATGAACTCGGGCCGCATCTGGGCTATCTGCCCCAGACCGTGGAATTATTCGACGGCAGCTTGGCCGAAAACATTGCCCGCTTTGGCGTGGTCGATGCGGCCCGCGTGGAGAGCGCGGCCCGCGCTGTCGGTTTGCACGATTTCATCATGACGCTGGCGCTGGGCTATGAGCAGCCGGTCGGACGCGCGGGTGCGCTGCTGTCGGGCGGCCAGCGCCAGCGCGTCGGCCTGGCCCGGGCCATTTACGGCCAGCCCGTGCTGGTGGTGCTGGACGAGCCCAACTCCAGCCTGGATGAGCAAGGTGACCTGGCGCTGGCCGACGCGATCAGGCAGCTCAAATCAAAGGGCGTGACCTTTGTGGTGATGACGCACCGCACCAGCGTGCTGAGCGTGACCGACAAGATGCTGGTCTTGCGCGACGGCCAAGCCCAATGCTTCGGCCCGCGTGACGAGGTCTTGAAAGCGCTCAATGAGGCGAACGCACAGCCGCGTAACGGCCTCAACAACGTCCCGTCAAGCGCTTGATAACCGACAGCCCCTGATGAAGCCAAGCCAATTTTTCAAGCGCAGCGAATTGACCGCCACCCTGTGGCTATTCCGGCGCGAATTCGTGCTCGTCGGCGCGTTCAGCCTGCTCGCCAATGTGCTGATGCTGTCCCCCACGCTCTACATGCTGCAGGTGTACGACCGGGTGCTGGCCAGCCAAAGCGAGTTGACGTTGTTGGCCATGTCGCTGTTGACCCTGTGCTTGTTTGCCGTGATGGCGCTGGCGGAGTGGTTGCGCTCGCGGGTCTTGGTGGGCGCTGGCCTGCGGCTGGACGAGCGGCTCGGTACGCTGATCTTCAATGCCAGCTTCGAAGCGCAATTGAGCCCGGCGGACCCGGCCGGCCTGGCCGGCCAGAATCCAGCGCGCGCCTTCAGCGACTTGCTGCAGATTCGTCAATTTCTGACCGGCAGCGGTACCCTGGCATTCTTTGATGCGCCATGGACACCGATCTACATGGCGTTATTGTTTTTTCTCCATCCCTGGCTGGGTCTGCTTGGACTGCTGTTCGCGCTGATTCAGGCCGGCCAAGCCTGGTTTGGCCACCAGCGCAGCTTGGCACCGTCAGAGGCGGCCGCCGAAGCCTGGGCCGAGGCCGGCAGCTTCTTGCAGGACAAATTGCGCAATGCCGAGGTCTTGGAAGCGATGGGGATGATTGGCAAGCTGCAACTGCGTTGGGGCCAGCGGCATCACACCGCGCTCGCGCGGGCGGCGGTGGCGCAACACCTGACGCACAGCATCACCGCCGTCAGCAAGTTCATACGCTACAGCCAGCAATCGCTGGTGCTGGGGGCCGGTGCCTTGCTGGTGATCGATGGGCAGCTCTCGCCCGGCGGCATGATTGCCGCCAACTTGCTGATGTCGCGGGCGCTGGCCCCGGTCGAGCAGATCGTCGGCGGTTGGCGCCAATTCATCGGCATGCGTGCAGCGTTTGCCCGGCTGGAGCAGTTGCTGTTGAGGCACCTGCCGCGCGATCCGGCCTTCAAGCGCGTGCCGCCCACGGGCAGCCTGTCGCTGCAGCAAGTCGGCGCCCATGCGTCGAAGCGGCCGACCCCGATTCTTCAAAACATCAATCTGCAGGTGCGAGCCGGCACCGTTACCGTCATCCTTGGCCCGTCGGGCTCCGGCAAGTCCACGTTGGCGCGTGTGCTGGTGGGCATCTGGCCGGAGATGACGGGCGCGGTGCTGCTGGACGGTTTGCCGATCGAGGGCTGGAACCGGCTCGAACTCGGCCCGCACATCGGCTATTTGCCGCAGGATGTGGCGCTGCTGGAAGGCTCGATCGCCGAGAACATTGCCCGCTTCGGCACGGTTGACCCGGTTCAGGTGATTGCGGCGGCACAGGGCGCGGGGTTGCACGAGATGATTCTGCGTTTCCCCAAGGGCTACGACACGCCGATCGGCGAGGCCGGCCGCTTGCTGTCCGGCGGGCAGCGCCAGCGCATCGGTCTGGCGCGCGCCATCTACGGCGACCCCAAGCTGATCGTGCTCGACGAGCCCAATGCCAATCTGGACGAGCTGGGCGAGGCCGCGCTGTTCAAGACCGTCGAAGGTCTGAAGGCCCAGGGCAAGACGGTGTTTCTGATCACGCACCGCCCGGCCGCCGTCGCGGTGGCCGACCGCATCTTGATTTTGAACAACGGTCAGATACAGACGGAGGGTCCACGTGACGCGGTGCTGGCGGCACTGCGGGCCGTTCGTCAAGCCGGCCTCAAACCGGTGCCCACGCCGGACTTGGTCGAGCTGACGGCTTGACCGCTCAGCCCGCCTCGTCATCACCCATTTCTAGCCCAGACCGGCATGGCCAAAATAGACATGAACAAGCCTTTCTCAGAAAACTCAACAGTTGAACCGTCGGCCTCCACGGCGGCTGCCGATACCGGCCCCGCAGCAGCGCCGCGCCAGGGCGGCGCCGCCCGCATCGGACTGTGGGCCTTGGGCCTGGGATTTACCGGCTTCTTGCAGTGGGCCGGCTTCGCGCCCCTGGATGAGGGCGTGCCGGCCAAGGGCATGGTGGCCATAGACACCAAGCGCAAGGCGGTTCAGCACTTGACCGGCGGCCT
>CANFYD010000244.1 GCA_947450745.1 Burkholderiales bacterium | reverse complement strand
AGTGGCCCCCATGCCGAAGGCCAGCAGCTTCAAGTTGCGGGTGTTGATGCCCATCGCCTTGGCCGCAATTTCGTCCTCGCGGATGGCCATCCAGGCGCGCCCGATGCGGCTGTTCTCCAACCGGTAGCAGATGATCACGCTGACCACCACCATGGCCAGGAAGAGGTAGTAGTAGAGCGTCACCGAGGGCAGCTTGTGACCAAAAATCTCCAGCCCCTTGTTGAGCTCGAAGCCGAAGAAGTGGATGCCGTCGATCTGCCCGATGCCGCGTGGGCCGTTGGTGATGTTGGCCGGCTGCTCCAGGTTGTTCAGGAACACGCGGATGATTTCACCAAAACCCAGCGTCACGATGGCCAGGTAGTCGCCCCGCAATTTCAGCGTGGGCGCGCCCAGCATCACGCCGAAGAAACCGGCCAGGCCCGCTGCTGCCGGCACCACGATCCACAGCGGCGAGTGCAAGCCGTCGGGGAAGAACTGGCGCACGGCCTCGAAGTTCTCCATCAGGTGCGGGCTGTTGAGCAGCGCGAACATGTAGGCCCCGACCGCGTAAAACGCCACATAGCCCAGGTCCAGCAGGCCGGCATAGCCGACCACGATGTTCAGGCCCAGCGCCAGCATCACGTAGAGCAGGGCCAAGTCGATGATGCGCACCGGGCCGTTGCCGAATTGCTGCCCGACCAGCGGCAGCACCAGCAGCGCCAGCGCGGCCAGCAGGAAGAAAAAGAGTTTGTTTTTTTGCATGTTGATTGCTCCTTGAAGCGTCAAGCCCGGTCCGCCACACGCTCACCCAGCAGCCCCGAGGGCCGCAGCGTCAGCACCAGGATCAAGGCCACGAAGGCGAAGATGTCGGCGTAATGGCTGCCCAGCACACCGCCGGTCAAATCACCCAGATAACCCGCCCCGATCGCCTCGATCAGGCCCAGCAGAATGCCGCCCACCATCGCCCCGGCCAAGTTGCCGATGCCGCCCAGCACAGCCGCCGTGAAGGCCTTGAGCCCGGGCATGAAGCCCATCGTGTGCTGCACCGTGCCGTAGTTGGCTGCCCACATCAGGCCGGCCACCGCAGCCAGCGCCGCCCCGATCACGAAGGTGGTGGAGATGATGAAGTCCGGCTTGACCCCCATCAGCCCGGCCACCTTGGGGTTCTCGGCCGTGGCCCGCATCGCTCGGCCCAGCTTGGTGTGATTGACCAACCACATCAGCGTGGCCAGGATCACCACCGTCAGGCCCAGGATCAGGCACTGCGTCACCGTGATCACCGGCCCGCCCAAATCGATCGGCGTGGTCGGCAGCAGCAGCGGGAACGGCTTGGGGTTGGGTTTCCAGATGATCATGGCCAGCGTCTGCAGCAGCAGCGACATGCCCATCGCCGTGATCAGCGGCGCCAGGCGCGGCGCATTGCGCAACGGCCGGTAAGCCACCTTCTCGACCACAAAGTTCAGCACCGTGCACACCAGCACCGCGCAAAACAGCGCGATCAACATCAGCGACCAACCCGGCAGGCCGGAGTCCGCCAACGAGCTCACCACCGTCCAACTGACCAGCGCGCCCACCATCAAGATTTCGCCATGCGCGAAATTGATCAAATTGATGATGCCGTACACCATCGTGTACCCCAACGCCACCAGCGCATACATGCTCCCGAGCACCAGCCCGTTGATGATCTGCTGGAAAAAAGTTTCCATGTTTGACTTCCTTTGAGAAAATTTTCAAGGTCGAATTGGGCAGACGACTTGCAATCCACATGCCAAAAATGTGACAACACGGGTAATCACTTAGGTCAACCCATGGCAAAAACGCTGGCAATGAACGGCAACTCAACTCCTGAGGGCGGAAATCCGCCCTCAGGCAAAAATCAGTGGGCGGACTTTCGCACAAAGCCGCTGCGGCCGCACTTGAGGCACGGCGGCGCGGCCAAGTCCGAGCCAAAGCGAGGCCCGCGGAACGCACACAATGGAGGCTGCAAGCCCTGATTCCGGGCCTCTTCGGCCCCAAGCGGGCCGACTCCGCAGCCTCATGACTTCCGCCCTCACTCCCTTGACCCCTGTTTTTTCCTTCAAAAAATTCAGCGCCGTGGCCGCCCATCAGTTGGGCAGGCCCAGTTTTCTGATCCTGCTGACGCTGGCCTTGATCGGCTTGGGTTTGGCCCTGGGCCAGCGCTGGAGCGAGCGGGCCGGCATGGCTCAGCTGGCGGCGGTGGCGGCGGAGCGGCTCGAGTTGTATGCCGCCACGCTGGAAGCCGAACTGGCGCGCCACGCCTATTTGCCCAGCCTGATCTCGATCGACACCGATGTGCTGGCCCTGCTGCAAGCCACGCAAGCCACGCAGGTGGAAGCTAGCCTGTCGGATGCGCAGCTGCAATTGCGCCAGCGCGCCCGCCTCAAATTAGCCCGCATCAATGTCCGCGCCGGAGCCAGCATGACGTTTGTGACCGATGCGCGGGGCCAAGTGCTGGCCTCCAGCGCGGACTACCGAACCCCCGGCCAGGATTTGGAAGCGGCACAGGTCGCGCGCCGCCTGAGCCGCAACCTGAGCGAAGCGTCGGCCCAAACCACCGGTCATTTTTTTGCCGCCAATGAGGCGAACGGCAGCACCGACTATTTTCTGGTTCAAAAAGTGGAACGCGGCCACCAGCGTCTGGGTTTGATTGTGGTGAAGCTGAACCTGGCACCGCTGGAGGCCACCTGGGTGGACCAGGGGCTGCGCTCGCAGGGCGAAAAGCTGCTGGTGCTGGACCAACACGACGTGGTCATCATGTCCTCGGTACCCGCGTGGAAATATCAACTGTTGGGCGAGTCGGACGCCGACCACCGAGCGGCACTGCAAGCCAGCGGCCGCTACATCGCTCCGCTGCTGACCTCGCTGGGGCCGCTGACCGAACCGATGCTGCAACAAAACGCCATTTTGGTGCGTCTGCCGATGCCCGACGGAATGAGTCCCGCGCTGTTGCAAGCGCAGCAACGCGCCGTTGTCCCGCTGGCGCTGCGCCTGGTCACCTTGTCCAACCCCGCCGAAGTGTGGCGGCAGGCTCGCTTTGCAGCTTGGGGCGGCGGTGCGGCGGGTGCCGCCATCGGCATGTTGGCGCTCTACCTGGCCTCGCGCCGCCGGGCGCTGAAGCAGTTGTTCAAGGCCAGCGTTGAATTGCAGCGGGCGCATGGCCGGCTTGAACTGCTGGTGGACGAGCGCACGCACGAGCTGCGCATGAGCAACGAAGAATTGAAACGCCAGATTGCTCAGCGCCTGCAAGCCGAGGATGAGTTGATGCAAGCCGCCAAGCTGGCGGTGCTGGGACAGATGTCGGCCGGCATTGCGCATGAAATCAACCAACCGCTGACGGCCTTGCGGGCGCTGTCCCGCAACAGCCTGCTGCTGTTGGAGCAGGGTCGCAACGCGACCGTGGCGGAGAACCTGCGCGCCATCGACGCGATGGTCGAGCGCATGACCCGCATCACCCGGCAGCTGAAGAGCTTTGCCCGCAAGGCCGAGACGGTGCAAGCGCCGGTGTCGCTGGCGGCGGCAGTGAACGGCGCACGGCAATTGCTGGAACACCGCTTGCAGGCCGAGCAAGTCACGCTCAACGTGGAGGTGAGCGAGACGCTACGGGTGCGCTGCGAGCCGAATCGGCTGGAACAGGTGTTGGTGAACCTGCTGACCAACGCGATGGACGCGATGCAGGATGCGCCAGTGCGCCAATTGCGCATCAGCGCGGCACGCGAGGGCAAAGGCCAAGACGCCCGCATCTGGGTACGCATCAGCGACACCGGCAAGGGCATGGCGGCGGCCTCGCTGCAGCGCTTGTTCGAACCGTTTTTCACCACCAAACCGGCTGGCCAAGGCTTGGGCCTGGGTTTGGTCATTTCATCAAAAATAATTCATGAATTCGGTGGCACGCTGCGCGCCGTGCCTGCGGCAGCAACTGAGCCAGCAGGTACAACGGGCATGACGGGCATGACGTTCGAATTCGATCTGGAAGATTGCGCCAAGGAGCAGCATGTTTGAGGGTTTCAAGGTTTTGTTCGTCGAAGACGACCCGCCTGTGCGCGCCAGCCTCACGCAAACGCTGGAGCTGGCGGGCTTGGAGGTCTGCGCCTGCGCTTCGGCTGAGGCCGCCCTGCCCCATATTCAGGCCGGTGCCCAGCTGATCGTCGCCACCGATGTGCGGCTGCCCGGCATGGACGGGCTGGCCCTGCTCGACCATGTGGTGGCCACCGACCCGGGCATTCCCGTCGTGCTGGTGACCGCGCATGGCGACGTGGCGATGGCCGTGCGGGCGATGCGCAGCGGAGCC
Organism: Burkholderiales bacterium; assembly: GCA_947450745.1. Classification (GTDB taxonomy): domain Bacteria; phylum Pseudomonadota; class Gammaproteobacteria; order Burkholderiales; family Burkholderiaceae_C; genus Paucibacter_A. Next base: position 1,910 of record CANFYD010000244.1, on the reverse strand, counting down.
TATGACTTTCTCGAAAAGCCGTTTGCGCCCGAGCGCTTTGTGGACACCGTCGTGCGGGCACTTGAAAAGCGCATGTTGCGGGTGGCGGTGGATGAACTGCGCGGCCAATTGCAGCGGCGCAGCGGCATGGCGGCCGTGCTGCTGGGTGAATCGGCAGCGATGCAGCAGGTCAGGCGGCAGATCCTCAACCTGGCCGACACCTCGGCCGATGTGATGATTCTGGGCGAAACCGGCACCGGCAAGGAGCTGGTGGCGCGCTGCCTGCACGACCAGAGCAACCGGCGCGACCGCAATTTCGTGGCGATCAATTGCGGCGGCTTGCCGGAGTCTTTGTTCGAAAGCGAGTTGTTCGGGCATGAGCCCGGCGCGTTCACCTCCGCCGGCAAGCGCCGTATCGGCAAGATCGAGCATGCCAACGGCGGCACGCTGCTGCTGGATGAGATCGAGACGATGCCGGTCGCACTGCAAATCAAGCTGCTGCGCGTCCTGCAGGAGCGCAAGGTCGAGCGCCTGGGCTCGAACGACGAGTTGCCGGTCAATGTGCGGGTGATTGCCGCCACCAAGGCAGACTTGCGCGGCTTAAGCGAGCAGCAGCAGTTTCGCGGCGACTTGTTCTACCGCTTGAATGTGGCGACGCTGGCCCTGCCCGCGCTGCGCGAGCGGCGCGAAGACATCCCGCTGCTGTTCGAGCACTTTGTGGCACTGGCCAGCACCCGCTACGAGCGGCCTGCACCCGAGCTGAGCGCGCAACGCCTGCGCGAATTGATGGCCTACGACTGGCCCGGCAATGTGCGGGAAATCCGCAACGCAGCGGACCGCTTCGTGCTGGCCATCGGCGGCTCGGAAGGGGCTGGCGAAACCAGCATCGAGCCGGCTGCCAGCCTGGCCCAGCAAATGGATCAAGTCGAAAAGGCGCTGATCGAACAAGCGCTGCAGCGCTGCCAGGGCCGCATTCCGGCCGCCATGGAGTTGCTGGGCACGGCCAAGAAGACGCTCTACGACAAGCTGCATCGGCACGGCATCGACCTGCAACGCTTCCGCTGAGGTTGGGCGTTTTTCTACTGCGCGACTGCCATGCGTCGTTGGTCGGATGCTCGTGATCCTCACGTACCCAAAGTACGTTCCGGTCCCTGCGCTCCGTCCGCCTAGCCTTGCAGCCGCTCGCTACGAAAAACTCCCAACCTTCGGTTCAGGCCCAGAGATACCACCCGGCGGGATCAATCCCGATAACGCTGCGGATCGGCCGAGTCGGTCGGCTTTTGCACCACCCGCTTGAACGCGGCGCTCATCGGCAGCTTCAGGTTGATGCCGCGCGGCGGGATCGGCGACTGGAACCAGCGCTGATAAATCGCCTCGATCTCACCGCGCTGGTACAGCCCGGTCAGCACCGCGTCGACCAGTTGCTTGAAGGCGGCGTCGCCCAGCGGCAGGCCCAGGGCATAGGGCTCGACCGAAAAGGCATCCTCGGAAATCACGAAGTCGGCCGGCTGCTTGCTGCCCGCCCGCAGAGTGCGCAGCAACACGTCGTCCATGGCATAAGCCAGCGCTCGGCCGCTTTGCAGCATCCGAAACGCCTCCTTGTCGTCCTGGGCGACCAGAATCTTCATGTCCAGTTGGCGCGTCTGGTTGGCGTGATGCAGGTATTGAATGCTGGTGGTCGCCATCGTCGAGGCCACCGGCTCGCCGCGCAGTTCATCCAGGTTGCGCACGGCGGTGCTGCGCTTGGACAACAAGCGGCTTTCCGCCACAAAGGTCGTGATCGAAAAGGACTGGGTTTTTTGGCGCTCCAGCGTGTTGGTGGTGATGCCGCCCTCCATGTCCACCGAGCCGTTGGCCACCATCGGCAGCCGCGTGGCCGAGTTGACGACGACCAGCTTGACCTCGAGATCAGGCAGCCCCAACCTCGCTTT
>CANFYD010000243.1 GCA_947450745.1 Burkholderiales bacterium | reverse complement strand
TCATGAACCTGGAGATGGCCAGCTTTGTGCTGAGCGCCGACGCGATCGACGTGGAGACGGCGGCCGACGCGCAAGAAGCGATCGCCAAAATCTCTGCCTTCAAACCGGAGCTGATCCTGATGGACATTCAAATGCCGGGCATGGACGGCGTGACGCTGACCCGGCACCTGAAGGCGGACGCCACCACCCAAGCCATCGTCATCATCGCGTTCACCGCCTACGCGATGAAGGGGGACGCGGCCAAGCTGACAGCAGCCGGGTGCGACGGCTACATCTCCAAGCCGATCGACGTGAGCACCTTCGCGGCTCAGGTGCGGGCCTACGGCGGCCAAGCAGCGGACGTCAATCAGGTGTAGACGGTCGCGACCCGCGCGTGGCCGAACGCAACAGCTGCGTGGCTGAGGCAGGTCTGGGCGTGCAGCTCAGAGGGTGAGAACTTTTGTAGCGAGCGGCTGTCAGGCTAGGCGGATGGGGCGCAGGAACCGGAGCGTACTTCAGGTACGTGAGGATTCCGAGTACCCAGCCAACGACGCATGGCGGCCGCGCAGTAAAAAGTTCGCACCCTCTCAGCCCCAGTCCTGCAGCGCTTGCGTGGCTCCGCCCTTGCGGGACGGGCCGGCCGGCCGGCGCGCTGGCGTGCCCAGTGCGATCCAACCGAGCAGGGTTTCACCGGGGCCGCAAAAAGCAGCGCTGATGCCGGGGTCGCGTACCTTGGCACCGCTCAACATCTTGCCGCCAAAGCCCAGCAAATGGGCGGCGTTGAGGAAGTTGGCGACGGCCCCGCCGACACACACCCATTGCTCATGCGCAGGCACCAGCGGGTGGCCCAGGTCGATGCGGGCCAGCACGGCCACGGTGACCGGCGGACGCAGGGCGCGCTCGGCGTCGATCAGCGCTCCGGCGGCGTCCTTGCCGGCCGCGCGGGCCGCCGCCTCGAACAGCGCCGCCATGCGCGTGCGAGCCGCGCCGCGCACCAGCTTGAAACGAAACGGCAGCAGCTCGCCGTGGTCCGGGGCCCGCAAGGCGGCCTCCGCCATCAGCAGCAATTGGGCCGAGTCCGGGCCAGGCTCAACCAAATGCTTGGGGCCGACCGAGTAGCGGCCGAGCAAGTGCTGCAAGGTCGCATCAGCGTCATTGATGGACGCTGATGGCACAGCGGCGCTCATCCCACCTGCATTTCAGCCACGGCGCGGGCCGGCTCGGGCTCGCTGTCAAAGCGCTCCAGGCCGCTGTAGCAAATGAAGTGGCGGTTCTTGGCCCGGCCGATCAAGGTGATGCCCAGCTGCATGGCCAGCGCGTGGCCCATTTGCGTGATGCCGTTGCGCGACACGATGATGGGCACGCCCATCTGGGCCGACTTCATCACCATCTCGCTGGTCAAGCGTCCGGTGGTGTAGAAGCATTTGTCGGCACCGCTCATGCTCGGTGCGCCCAACGCGCCTTCCGCGCCCTGCCCGCCCTGCATCCACATCCAGCCGGCAATGCTGTCGATGGCGTTGTGGCGGCCCACGTCTTCCATGTGGACCTGCAACTGGTCACCGCAAAACAAGGCGCAACCGTGTACCGAGCCGGCCTTTTTGTAGACGCTGTCCTGCTTGCGCATTTGCTCCAGGATCGAGTAGAGCGTGCTCTGGCGCAAGCGTGCATCGGCCGCTGCGGGCAGGCGCACCGATTCCACATCCGCCATCAGCGCGCCGAACACCGTGCCCTGGCCGCAGCCGGTGGTGACGATGCGCTGGGCGGTTTTTTGTTCGATGTCGGCAATGCCTGCGCGCGTGCGCACGGCAGCAGCACCGACATCCCAATCGACGGTGATCGACTCCACCTCGTGCGCGCCACCCACCAGCCGCTGGTTGCGCAAATAGCCCAGCACCAGCAGCTCCGGGGCCAAGCCCAGCGTCATCAGCGTGACCAGCTCGCGCTTATCGACAAACAGCGTCAGCGGCCGCTCGGCCGGCACATTCATCTGGCGCAGCTGGCCAAATTCGTCCAGCACGGTGACCGCATGGGTCAGCGGCGCGGTGCTGCGGGTCAGGCGCGGCAAAAGGGATAGATCCGGCAGCTTGGGCAAGGGCACACTCATCTGTCAGTTCTTTTCATTCTGCAATTGCTGCAACTCGGCCAGCGTGTTGGCATTGGCAAAGGCCGGTGCGTCGTCGAAAGCCACCAACACACAGCGGTGCTGGGCGGTCCATTTGTCGATCTTGCGCTGGCCGCTCTGGGTGAAACGGACCAGGCTTTCGATCAGCTCGGTTTTCATCAGGCAGAACACCGGCTGCGCTTGCAAGGCGGCCGTCGGGTCGGCCGGATCACGCGTACCCACCATCGCGATGTCCGCGTCTTCGGCCTCCAAGGCCTGCGCCAAGCGCTGCACAAAGTCGAGCGGAAACAGCGGCGAATCACAGGGCACGGTGACCAGATACGGCGTCTCGCAATGCTCCAGCCCGGTCAAGAAGCCAGCCAGTGGCCCGGCGTAATCGGCCAAGGTGTCGGGCCACACCGGCGCGCCGAACGACTCGTAAGCACCGAGGTTGCGGTTGGCATTGACCAGCACCGCGCCGACCTGCGGCGACAAGCGCATCAGCGCATGCAAGGCCATCGGCAGGCCTTGGTGGCTTTGCAGACCTTTGTCGACGCCGCCCATGCGGCTGCCGCGCCCGCCAGCCAAGATCAGGCCGGTGATGTTTTCTTGCGGGATCAATGGAAGTCCTTTCAAGCTAATTTTATGTAGGGCGGGTCGTGACCCGCGTTCAGCCGACCATGGCATCCGAGTTGTGCCAAGACAGCTCACGTTGGCACGTCACTGCCCGTGCGGAGATCGCTCGCGGGTCGTGACCCGCCCTACGTCTTCAACGAACTGCGTTCGGGAAGAACAATTGCTCACCACCGATTTTGTAGCTGGCTACCACCGCCTGGCCTTCGGGCGACACCACCCAATCGGAGAAGGCTTGCGCCAGCGCTGTTTTGGTGTGCGGATGCTTGGCCGGGTTGACCACGATGACGCCGTATTGGTTGAACAAGCGCTTGTCGCCTTCGACCAGCACGGCCAGCGTGGCGCGGTTCTTGAACGACAGCCAAGTGCCGCGGTCGGCCAGCACATAGGCGTCGGCACTGGCCGCGATGTTCAGCGCCGGGCCCATGCCGCAGCCGCAAGCGCGGTAGTCAAAGTTTTTATCGAACGGGCGCTCGGCGGCCTTGCTGGCGGGGTCGGCGATGCCGGCGGTGCTCCAGAAGCGCAGCTCGGCCGCGTGGGTGCCGCTTTTGTCGCCGCGCGACACAAAAATGCTGGGCGCGCTGCTGAGCTTTTTCAGCGCGACGACGATGTCCTTGCCGCGCACGGCAGCCGGGTCAGCGGCCGGGCCGATCAACACAAAGTCGTTGAACATGACCGCGCGGCGCGCCAGCCCGAAGCCCTCGGCCACGAACTTCTCCTCAGCTACCTGGTCGTGCACGAATAGCACGTCGGCATCGCCACGCGGTCGCATGTCCAGCGCTTGGCCGGTGCCCTGCGCCACCACCCGCACCTCGATGCCGCTGGCCTTCTTGAAGGCCGGCAGCAAATGGGCGAACAAGCCGGACTGCTCGGTGCTGGTGGTTGAGGCCATCACGATGACTTTTTCTTGCGCCCAAGCGGGCAGGCCAAATGTCAGGCTCAAGGCCAGCGCAGACAGCCGCAACAGCGCTTGCCGACGCAAAAAGAGTGCTTTCATTTCATATCCCATTTCAATTCCCCCTTCAGAAACAGATCAGTTCGCGCATCAACGGCATGCTCGCCAAAGAAGCGCGCGGTCGGCAAATCGGCCTGCAGCTTGCCACGGTCGAGATAAATCACCCGACTGGCCAGGCGTTTGGCCTGACCGAGATTGTGGGTGCTCATCACCAAGGTCATGCCGTCGGCCTTGAAGCCGGCCAGCATCGCTTCGATTTCATTCTTGGCCGACGGGTCGAGGCTGGCGGTCGGCTCGTCCAGAAACAGCAGGGCCGGCCGGGTCGCCCAGGCCCGCGCCAGCGCCAAGCGCTGCTGCTGCCCGCCGGACAAGGCCCGCGCCGGCCGGTTTTTCAAATCCTGCAAACCGGCGCGCTGCAACGCTTCGTCGGCCCGCCCGGCGCGCTGTAGCTTGGGCACCCGGGCCAGCCACAGCGCCAGCCGCAGATTGTTCCAGACCGACAAATGCAGCATGAACGGGCGCTGGAACACCATCACCTGCGCGGCAGCCTCGGCGCTGACCTGGCGCTGGCCGGTGTGCGGCAGCAAGCCATGCAGCACCTGCAACAAGCTGGTCTTGCCCGACCCGTTGGCACCGACCAGGGCCACAAACTCGCCTTGATGAACGGTCAAGCTCACATCCCGCAAGGCCTGCACCGCACCGAAGGCCACGCCAACCTGCTGCAAGCTCACCATCGCTGTCGCTGTGTTCATCAGGCGCTCCTGGCCAGTCTGCCACCTGCGCTCTGCGCCCGTTGCCAGGACTGGCTGACAGCGATGGCCACGTTGACCAGGCCGACCAAGCCGAGCAAGACCAGCCCGAGCGCCAGCGCCAGCGGCAAGTCGCCCTTGCTGGTTTCCAGCGCAATCGAGGTGGTGATGACGCGCGTCACCCCGTCGATATTGCCGCCGACGATCATCACCGCGCCGACCTCGGAGACCGCACGGCCAAAGGCCGTCAGCATGATCGTCGCCACCGCCCAGCGCTCATGCAGCAACATCAGCAGCGCGCAAGTGAAGCGCCCTGCCCCCATCGAGCGCAGCTGATCGCCGCCGTCGCGCAGGCTGTCGTGCACCAGCCGGTGCGCCAGCGCGGTGACCACCGGCAGCACCAGCACGGTTTGCGCGATCACCATCGCGCCGGGCGTGAACAAGATGCCCCAGGAACCGAGCGGCCCACTGCGCGACAACAGCAAATAAACCACCAGCCCCACCACCACCGATGGCAGCGCCAGCAAGGTGTCCAGCAGGGCCAGCAGCGCCCGGCGGCCCGGCAGTTGGGTAACGGCCAGCCAAGCGCCCGCCGCCAAGCCAAAACCGGCGGCAAACAGGCAGGCCGAGCCGCTGACCAGCAGCGACAGCCGCACCGTGCGCCACAGCACTGGGTCGGCTTCCAGCACCAGCTGCATGGCCGTGCTCAGGCTCTCGGCAAACGCGCTCATCGGCCGATCAATCGACCTGGGGCAGCAGCGCAGGCACTGGCACGGGCGCCAGCAAGGTCGCCAGCAGGTCGGGCGGCAAATTGAGCAGCAGGTTTTGCGGCTTCAGCTTCAGCGTGCGTTCGGCTGTCATCGCCAGCCCCAGGTAGATGGCGCTGGCGCCCGGAGCTGAAGTGGGAAAGTCGAGCCGGAACAGGCTGATCAGGCCCGCCATGCGCTCGGCGCTGACCGGCCGGTCCTGATACAGGTCGTTGAGCAACTGCATGGACTCCACGTCCAGACCGATATGCCAGCGCCAAGCCGGGTCATCAACCTTTTGCAGCGGCGTGATCGTGCAGGGGCGGCCCAGAAAATGCTGTAACCACTGCTCCAGCACCCGCGCCAGCGCGGTCAGGCCGGAGTGGCTGCGGGTCAGCTTGAAGCTGAAACCGTGGCCCAGGTCATTGGAAACCTGGTGCGTCAGGTCGAGCGCAAACGACTGCCGCTCGCTGCCCTGCCAGTAATCGAAGGCGTTCTCCGGCGTCAGCACATCCAGCGAGCCGGCCCGACCCGGCAGCGCATCCACATAAGCCCGGTCGGCGCACAGCAGCCGGCCCTCGGTCAGTGTCAGCCGCTGTTGGCGGAACAGCAGCTCGGCGGCGCGCGCTTGAAACGCATCCGGCTGCCCTTGCTGGCCCTGCTGAAGATGCTGGCCGATCGCTTGCACCAGGTGGTCGATGAACAGCGGCGGCACGGTGATGCGCTGGCTGCGCATCAAGGCGAGGTAGTAAGCCTCGAGCGAGCCGGCTTGCAACAGACCGTCCCTGAACTCCAGCCACATCGCGTAGTTGGAGCGCGCGTCATCGTCGGTGATGGCCGCCAACTGCGCGGCGCTGACCGGCGCGCCGGGGCTGGCCAGCAAGGCCTGCTGCAGCTCGATTTCCGCCGGGCAGGATTCCGCCACCAGCGCCAGTTGAGGCAGGGCCAGCAACTGACGCAAAAAGCTGTCGCTGGGGCGCAGCCACTGGCGGGCGGCAGCGGACTGGTTGAAAGCGGGGCCAACGGCGGCCGAAGAATCGTCTGATGGATGCAAGCCGGATACCCACAGTTCAAGAAAAAAGGCCGCTTCATTTTG
>CANFYD010000242.1 GCA_947450745.1 Burkholderiales bacterium | reverse complement strand
TGGCGTGGGCGCGCTCGTTGATGGCGCGCGATTGCGGGTCGTCCACCGCCACCTTGGGCCAGCTGGAGATCAGGTAGTAGTTCAGCGCCGGGCGGCAGCTCGGGCAGCCGTTCGGCGTCTTCCAGCCCAGGGCCTTGTAGGTCGCGTCGAGGCTGGTCAGCTGCTGCTTGACGATGGCGTCGCGCACGTCTTGGTGGCTGGCGTCGGTGCAGGCACAGACCGCCTTTTTCTTCGGCGTGGCCGAGTAATCGCCACCTGCTGTGAACATCAGCAACTGCTCGACCAAGCCGGTGCAACTGCCGCAGGACGCGCTGGCCTTGGTGTTCTTGCGCACTTCTTCCAGCGTGAACAGGCCCTTGTCCTTGATCGCCTTGCAGATCGTCCCTTTGGTGACGCCGTTGCAACCGCAGACTTCGTCCGAGTCGGCCATTGCGGCCGCCTTGTTGTGGCCTTGGTGGCCGACGTCGCCGATGTTCGATTCGCCAAACATCAGCTTGTCGCGGATGTCGGCCACCTTGCGGCCCTCGCGCAGCAATTTGAAGTACCAGGAGCCGTCCACCGTGTCACCGTACAGGCAGGCACCGACCAATTGGTCGTCCTTGATCACCAGCTTTTTGTAGACGCCGGCGAACGGGTCGCTCATGACGATTTCTTCAAAACCCTCGCCGCCGGTGAAGTCGCCGGCCGAGAACAGGTCGATGCCGGTCACCTTCAACTTGGTCGATACCGAGCTGCCGGTATAGCGGCCGATGCCGAAATGCGCCAGATGCGTGGCGCAGACCTTGCCTTGCTCGAACAGCGGGGCCACCAGACCGTAGGCAATGCCGCGGTGGGCCGCGCATTCGCCGACCGAGTAGATGCGCGGGTCGGTGATGGTTTGCAGCGTGTCGCTGACGACGATGCCGCGGTTGCAATGGATGCCGGCCGCCGCAGCCAGCTCGGTGTTGGGGCGGATGCCGGCCGCCATCACGACCAGGTCGGCCGGGATCTCGGAGCCGTCCTTGAATTGCACGGCCATCACCCGGCCGTCCTTGCCGCCGATCAAGGCCTGCGTTTGCGCGCCGAGCATGAACTTCAAGCCGCGAGCTTGCAGCGATTTGCGCAGCAAGTCACCGGCCACGTCGTCGAGCTGGCGCTCCATCAACCAATCACCAATGTGCACCACCGTCACTTGCATGCCGCGCAGCATCAGGCCGTTGGCGGCCTCCAACCCCAACAAGCCACCGCCGATGACGACGGCATGCTGGTACTTGGTGGCGGCGTCGATCATCTCGTTGGTGTCGGCGATGTCGCGGTAGGCGATCACCCCGGCCAAGTCCTTGCCCGGCACCGGCAGGATGAAGGGCAGCGAGCCGGTGGCGATCAGCAGGCGGTCGTATTCGGCCGTTGTTTCAACACCATTGCCGTCGGCGGCGATGACCCGGCGGCGGACCCGGTCGATCTGCGTGACCTTTTTGCCCAGGTGCAGGGTGATGTGGTTGTCCGCATACCAATCGAGCGGATTGAGGATGATCTCCTCGATCGTCTGCTCGCCGGCCAGCACGGGGCTCAGCAGGATGCGGTTGTAGTTCGGGTGCGGCTCGGCACCGAACACCGTGATGTCATACAGGTCGGGCGTCATTTTCAACAGCTCTTCCAGCGTCCGCACGCCAGCCATGCCGTTACCCACCATCACCAATTTCATCTTTTTCATACAGACCTCGACTTAGCCATGACTATTGAATTGCAAGTGCCGTGCCCGCCACAGCGGGCAGAGCGCACCAAATTGGGGTTGGTTTCAGCCCACATGCGGGCGGTGGCCGGGGAGTTGAATCTGGTCAACTCGGTGCACTCGCTCAACCCGTCTAAACGGTGGGTGACAGAGCTACTCGCGAATACGCTCGGGCGGTCTGTCACACAAGAAGGAATATGGTCGGTGACAGAGCTACTCGCGAGTACGCTCGGGCGGTCTGTCACACGAAACCAAAAAAGTCCTCTCGGGCGGTCTGTCACACAAGAACAAAACATATGAGCTTCGACATCGCCATCGGTTTGAACAGCGCACGCGGGCCGCGGGCGGGGAATGAGGACTTCGCGGCGGTGTTGCAGCCGACAGCACAGGACGAAGCGCTGGGCTGGATTGCGGCGCTGGCCGACGGCGTCTCCGGACCTGAGCCCGGTGGCGGCGGCCGCATGGCGGCGCAGACCACGGTGATGAGCTTGGTGCAGGACTATTTCGCCGCCTCGCCCGCTTGGGACACCACCGTGGTGCTGGACCGCTTGATCCGCGCCCAGAACAGCTGGCTGGCCGACCACAACCGCCGCGCCAGCAACTCGGGCTCGGACCGCTCGGCGCTGACGACGCTCAGCGCCCTCGTGCTGCGCGGCCACAGCTACACGCTGGCCCATGTGGGGGACAGCCGCATCTGGTTGTTGCGCGCTGGCAGCCTGACCCAGCTGACCCAGGACCATGCGCTGGACCAAGCGGATTTCTCGCGCCTGACCCGCGCCATCGGCCTCGACGATGTGGTGCGCGTCGATTACGCCCAGGGCGAGCTGCGCGCCGGTGACCGCTTGATCCTGACCAGCGACGGGGTGCACGGCGTCTTGCGCGGCAAGCGCTTTCTGGCCCTGGCTCGCGCTGGCGAAGGCCCGAGCGAAGCGCAGGAATGTGCCGACGCGCTGGTGCAAGCCGCCCTGGCCGCTGGCGGGAATGACAACGCCACCGCCCTGGTCTTGCAGGTGCGCGGCTTGGCCGCCGGCCAATATGCCGACGGTTTGAACGCCGGCCAGCGCCTGCCCGCACCGGGCAAATTGCGGCCCGGCGACCGGCTCGACGGCATGACGATCACCGCCTTGATCGCCGATAACGGCGTGCATCGGCTCTATCAGGCCCGCTTGGCCAACGGCGTGCTGGTCGCCATCAAAGCGATGCACGAGGCCCGCGCCAGCGACCCGCAAGAGCGCGCCATGCTGGCCCACGAGGGCTGGCTGGGCCAGCGCCTGGGCGAAAAGCTCGGGGCCGCCGAGGCAGCCGGCTTCGTGCGTGTGCATGAGTTGCGCGAACCGAGCGCCTTCTACTTGCTGTTCGACTGGCACCACGGCCACACGCTGGAGCAATTGATGCGGGACAAAGCCCGCCCGGAGCTGAGCCAGTTCCTGCAAGCCGCCACCGCCCTGACCCAGGCGCTGGGCCGCTTGCACCGCGCGGCGGTGGTGCACCGCGACATCAAGCCCGGCAACCTGCACCTGGGCGACGACGGGCAATGGCGCATTCTCGACCTGGGCGTGGCGCTGTCCGGCCGCGAACCCGAGGCCTTGCGCGACCTGCATGCCGGCACGCCCAGCTACATCAACCCCGAACAATGGGCCGAACCGCCGGCCCCGGCCGATGCCGGCAGCGACCTGTTCGCCCTGGGCGTGACGCTCTACCAGTGGCTGACCGGCCACCTGCCCTACGGCGAGATCGAGCCCTACCAGAGCGCGCGCTACCGGCGCGACCCGCTGCCGCCCTCGCGCCAACTGCCGCAAGTGCCGATCTGGCTGGACCATGTGCTGCTGAAGGCAGTCTCGCGCGATGCCAAGCTGCGCTTCGAGACCGCCGAGGAGCTGCTGCTGGCGCTGGAGCGCGGCGCCTCGCGCCCGCTGCCCGCGCCGGGCAGCACGCCGCTGGCGCGCCGCAACCCGCTGGCGCTGTGGCAGCTCGGCTTGGCCGTCTCGCTGCTGTTCAACGCCTTGCTGATCTTCTGGCTCTTGTTCCTGCCGCGCTGAAAGCCCGCGCGGCAAGGTACTCAAGCACAGGGCCTGGCCGGCGTTCATGCGCGAGCCCGGGCCTTCTTGACAGCCGACTTGCGTGCCGCCGACGGCGTGGGCTCGGCGCGAGCGCGGCCACCACGCTCGGCCCAGGTGCGGGTCCAGCGGATCTGCACCACACGCAACATCAGCAGCATGGCCACCGCCATCAGCGCAAAGGCGACAAAGCCCCACAGATAAGTGCCTGCATATTGCTTGGACAAACCCATCGCGTTCGGGATGAAACCGCCGCCCAGCGCACCAATCTCGCCAATCATCGAACCGGCCACCGCCGTGGACATCGGCCAACGCAGGGGCACCAACTGGAACAGCGCGCCGTTACCGGCACCCAAAGCAGCAAAACAGAGCATGAACAACAGCGTGGTGACCACCACCGATTGCCCCGCCAGGCCGCACAAGACCAGGCTGAGCGCCACCATCACCAGCACCGCGCTCAGGGTGTTGACGCCGCCGATGCGGTCCGACACATAGCCGCCTGCCACGCGCACGGCCGAACCCATCAGCGTGGCCAGCATCGTCAACTGCCCGGCCTCGATCTTGGTGACCTTGAACTGGTCGTAAAAGTAGGTCGGCAAAAAACTGGCCAGGCCGATGAAGCCGCCAAAGGTGATGACGTAGATCAGGCTGAAGGCCCAGCCGTCTTTTTCCCACAAGCAAGCCACATGCTCGCGCAGCGATTGATGCTCGCGGTCAGGCGGCTCCTTGGCGGCAAACCACATCACCAACATCGGAATCATCATGGTGCAGGCGGCCAGGCCGTAGACCGTCTGCCAGCCGTAGGCGGTGGCCAGCGGCGGCGCAAACAGCACGGCCAGCACCGTGCCCGAATTGCCGGCCCCGGCGATGCCCATCGCCAAACCCTTGTAGCGCGGCGGAAACCAGCCGCTGCCCAGGCTCAAGGCGACGCCAAAGCTGGCACCGGCAATACCCAGCAGCACGCCCATTGCCAGCACCGAGTCGTAGCTATCGACAAAGAAGAAGCCGCCGGCCAGCGCCGCCATCACCAGCAGCATCTCCACCATGGCGGCGTTCTTGCGGCCGATGTATTGGGACAGCACGCCCAGCGGGAAGCGCATGAAAGCCCCCGCCAGGATGGGCACCGAAATCATGAAGCCCTTTTGCGCCGCGCTCAGGTTGAAGGCCTCGCTGATGAAGGGGGCCATGGCACCGTTGAGCACCCAAACGGCGAAGCAGAAGTCGAAATACAGGAACGACGCCAGCAGGGTCGGCCAGTGACCGGATCGCAGGAAAGTCTTGAAGCCTGACATGGGGATGATTTCCATTCGGAAACGCAAAAAGGCCGCGACAAGCACCGGGCTTGGCGAGACCTTTTCATAAATGAACGCTGCTTGCGCAACGAGATGAATGCCGACTGGGGAGGCGGCGGTTTGCGGTGCCACGTTGCACCGCAGCAAAACACATGCAAGCAGCGTGCCAATGCCCAGCCCAGCGGCCACGAATGTCAGCCGCGACGGGCCTGATTTATGCTCGCCCCCTCCGGGCCAGCGCCCTCCTCTCCTCCATGAAAGTCGCCATGCTCGAGTCCGATCTGCCCAGCCGCTTGCTGTTGCTGGGTGCCGTCCCGCCGGAGTTCGAGGCGGCGCTGGCGACGGCGGGTTGCAGCACGCGAATCTGCAGCACGCGCCACAGCTTGGTGCAAGACGCACTGGAATCGTCAGCCCAGGCACTGTTGTTGTGGCCCGCCAGCGGCCCCGAGTTATGGCCGGCCGCCGGCCACGACCAGCAGGCCGAGCTGGACGACTGGCTGACGGCGCTGGAGTTGCAGCGCCAGGCCTTGCCGGCGCTGCCCGTTCTTCCTGGTATTTGCATCGCCAGGGCCTCCAGCACGGCACAGCAACAGCGCGGCTTCAAGCTGGGGCTGCAAGTCTGGCTGGCCCAAGCGCCGGCCTCGGCGCCTGAACTGCTGCAACAACTGCGCTGGGCCGGGTGGCAAACCGCGCGCTTAGGCAGTTTGCAAACCCAGCTGGATGAACGCCGCTGGACCGACCGCGCCAAAGGCCTGCTGATGACAGGCCAGAACCTGGATGAGGCCGCCGCCTACCAATTGCTGCGCGAAACCGCCATGCATGCGCACCTGCGCCTGGGCGAGGTGGCGCGCTCGGTGGTGCAAGCGGCGCAGCAGGCCGAGGCGCTCAACCTGGCCGGGCAGCAGCGCATGTTGTCGCAGCGCCTGGTCAAGCTGTTGGCGCAGCGCGCGGCCGCCATCGAGCCGCGCCGCGCCAAGGTCCTGCAAGATGAGTCCTGCGCGCGCGTCGATGCGAATCTGGCGCGCTTGCGGGTGCTGTTGACGGCCACGACCGCCGCACAAGCCTGGCCGCTGGCGGCCGTCGAGGCGGCTTGGCTGAGCTTGCGGGCGCTGTTGGTCGGCAAGGTCAGCGCGGCGGTGCTGACGCAAGCCGATGCGGCGGCGGAGGCGCTGCTGGCGCTGTCCGAGCAACTGGCCAGCGCCAT